>JBOFCV010000228.1:0-1973 GCA_051646305.1 Turicibacter sp. | reverse complement strand
AGATAGTCAGTTTGCTCTCAGTTGTTCTATTGAGGATATAGATTGAATATAGGTCTCAACAAAATTGTCCACTCCGAAGAGTTTTCGATAACTCTTGCGGCATTTAGTATCAATACCGTTGATAGTTTTTGTAAAAAATAATTTTTTTATAATAGAAACTTTGGATCAAGTATGTTTTTTTTCTCATGTGGAAAAAAATGTACTTGATATCTGACCCCTAAAATGCAAACCTTAACCCAACTTGAAGAACAAGTAATAAGAATGACAATAAAAGAACTTATGGAATGGTCTATGAGAACGAACTCATATTAAGAGAACACATATGTTCATGTTGCAAGGTTAGCATGCCATTTGTGGGATATAAAAAACATAGGGATGGGTTCGCCTGGATTTGCATGATAAATCCTGCAATAATTACAAGAAATAAATATGAATGCGCAAGGGAAAGTTTTTTGAAGATTTAGTACTCCAATCTTGCCAATTTTAAAGATACTAATTCGATACTGCTAGAAACTCCTTAACCAAGCAGTTTACAGAGATAGGTAGGGAAATCATACCCAGAATCACTCAAAATCTAGTAATGAGGATGCTAAACCCGATTTTTCTAATAATAAGCTGGGAGGTCCAGGAAGGATTGTGCAAATAGATGAGACCATGCTCAATTTCAAATGCAAATCGTATAGATGACGTTTTAAAAATCCGAGAACATATAAATTGTGTATTATTAATGTCTTATCAGGGAATGAAAGAGTATTTGCAACAATAATTTCTGAAAAAAAAGGTCGCAACATTGATACCGATAATATGCTCGCAATAGGCACCAAATAGTATTATATGAACGGATGAACACCGATCATACAGAGTTTTATTATACTATGACTTTACTCATGATTTGTTTGTCATAAATATGAGTTTAAGAATCATTATACATTAGTTAATACACAAGCTATAGAAAGCTTTGATAATGTTATAAAATGTTATATGTGATGATTAATTAAAGCCCATCTTTTAATGAAAGACAACATGGTGGAGACTGAAAAACATAAGGCAGAAACAAGTGGGTCTGCAAAGTCAGCTGAGGTTAGGATGAAGGTCCTCGAGGTGAGAATGTTGGTAGGGGCATCTAAGATAGCAACAAGATGGTGCTTTACGCACTAAGGTCGATGGGTGAGAAAGCATACCAATGATATGTGAAGTTGGACGTAAATCCAAAGGATTGGCAGGACATAAGGAAGCTAATGATTGAAAAATGGATTAAAGAATCGTTAATAAAGGAAGAGGAGGCTCGAAGGATTAATCTAAATAAAATGATCGAGGAGGCAGTAGACAAACGAATGAGGGAGACCAAGATGAATCAAGGCCGAAACATATCACAAATTAACAGAAACACTAAACAAGAACCGGAGGTTGTCTGTTATAGATGCAACAGGATAGGACACTATGCAATAGGTTGTGCGAGTTCAAAACATATTAAACGAAAGGATGATTATTTGTATGTTCATCAGGAGAAGTTTAAATATATAACAAGTGATAGAAATAAAAGATTGAAGGTGTACATAGAAGAGATCTTAAGTGACTACCCAGAGGTAGTAGACAGCGAAGATTCTGGTAAACCGGTAAAATTTTGTCAGGTGGAAAAGTGTTGCATAAATACTAAAGGGGAGGACAAAATAGATAAGAGGGGATATGTGATACCTCAAGCGTTAAGAGAAAAGATAAGACTTTTGATTTATAGATTAGGAAAGAGGGGTATCATAAGAAAATCGGACAGCCAGTGAAGAAATCCAATAAGAGCGTTACAAAAACCAAACGGAGAGATCAGACTGGTATGTAACATGATGGCTTTAAATGACATAAGTGAAACGGATTCATACGCAATGGCCGATATGAAACGAATTATTGAGGCAACGGTGGATTCAAATAATTTAACAATTTTAGACTTGAAGGATGCGTATCATAAGATCGAGATTAAT
>JBOFCV010000217.1:0-4684 GCA_051646305.1 Turicibacter sp. | reverse complement strand
GATTCAATTTCAGTTGCAGGCGTTCCATTTAATTTACCAACGATTAATGATGATAGTGCAGGGAATGTATTACCAGGAAATTGGTTGTTAAATTTATCAACGTTTGAATATTTCTTATATGGAACGATTTTAGCGACATTATTAGTATTCATCATCTTTATGGTTTCAAGACGCAGACATAATAAGATGTTATTAGCTGAAATCAATTCAGGTGGTGTAACGGACTCAAAACCTGATTCTTTAGGTGTAGAAGATGAGTTGAGAACGTTAATGGTTGAAAGTGCAACAGACTTCTATAGTGAAGGTGATGAATTAGTCGAAGGGGTTAAAGCTTACTTTAAACGTGATTTAATTGGAGCAGTTGACTTATTGCGAGTTTGGATTCATGAAGACTATAGTGCTCAAACATCAGAGCCAACTCAATTGAAGATGGATGGAATTGATAAGGCGGCTAGGTTATTAATTTCCTTAGGAAAATTAACAGCGGGTGACGTGATGAAACATTTATCTAATGATGAAGTCGTAAAACTTGCTCATTTAATCGCAGCCATTGGAACGGTGCCACAGTCGGTGACAGAAACAATATTTGAAGAATTCTCTCATTTAATTGAAGCGCGTCATTATATTTCTCAAGGGGGTTATGATTTTGCAAAAGATGCTTTAACTAAGGCACTTGGAAATGATAAATCAAAAGAGATATTAATGAAAATTCAAAATAAACCACGTGCGAAACGACCATTTGAATCAGTTCGTCAAATGGATCCGATGCAATTATTAAATGCATTAATTGATGAGCATCCACAAACGATAGCCCTTGTCTTATGTTATTTATCAACAGATAAGGCAGCTAAAATTATTTCTGGCTTACCAGAACGCTTACAATCAGATGTTGCACAACGTATCGGAACAATGAATAATACCTCTTCTCAAATTGTCGATGCGGTCGAAGGTGTGATTGAAACGCGACTTCAAAATTTAGTGCTCGGTGATATGACAGATGTGGGTGGATTAAATACAGTTGTGGATATCTTAAATGCTGTCGATAGAGGAACACAAAAGCAAATTTTAAATTTATTAGAAGAAGAAAATCCACGATTTGCACAAGACGTTAGTGATAACTTATTCACATTTGAAGATATGATCTACCTTGATAACATTGCGATTCAACGTGTGATACGTGAAGTGGATCAAAATGTGTTACCACTTGCATTAAAAGGAGCAAGTGATGCAGCAATGGAAGCCATTATGAAAAATATTTCAACACGTGCTGCTGAACGATTAAAAGAAGATATTGATTATTTAGGGCCAGTACGCTTAGCAGACGTAGAAAAAGCTCAACACGAAGTCGTGAGTATTATCCGCCGCTTAGAAGATGCTGGAGAAATTATAATTTCTCGAGGTGAGGAGAATGATGTTGTATACTAATTCAAATCAAGAGCTTGTCAGTATTCCAATAAAACCAATTAGAAGTCAATCGAATTCGATAAAACCGATTAACATCCAACAGAGTTCCTCAGTTAGTGTTCAATCACAACAAATTTTATTAAATGCCAAAAAACAAGCAACTCAATTATTAAAAGAAGCGCAGTTACAAAAACAACAAGCATTAAATGATATGGAAAAACAACTTGAGGGCCTTAAAGAAGAGGCCTATCAAGTTGCTTATAAAGAAGGTTATGTCAGTGGATTCCAAATGGGGAAAAAGGATGGAAAGAAGAAAGTTATTTCAGATTCAACGCAATATATTGAAAATTCTTTAAACGAGTGGATGAAGACTCAAAAAGAAGTGGCGACTTATTTAGAGTCAATTAACCCGATGATTGCTGATGTGATTAAAAATGGAATTGAAACTATTATGATGCAAAAGCTTGAGGAGGGCCACATTTCAATTTTACCGGTTGTAAAAGAAATGATTCAACAAGTCTCTAAACGAAAACAAATTTTTATCCGTGTGCATCCTAATATTTTTGAAGAAGTGAGGGCAGCAAAATCACAATTAGAAGAGATGAGCGAAGCCACAACTTTTAAAGTATTTGAAGACATAGGACTCACAGCGTTTGGTTGTTTAATCGAAACAGAATCAGAAAAAATTGATTTACAACTAGATAAACAATTAGAAAATTTATTTTCAGAAATTAAACAGTTGGTGATATAACATGAACAATAAATTTCCATTTGAAAAGTATCATCAAGTGTTTCAAAATAATACATTTTACACCCGAATGGGGAAAGTTACAAAAGTTGTTGGATTAACGATTGAGGTTGAGGGGCTGACGTCGTTTATCGGAGAAGTTTGTCATATTATCGGTAAAGATAATAATGAAACAATTCAAGCTGAAGTGGTGGGGTTCAATGACAATAAAGCATTATTGATGGTACTTGGTCATTTAAATGGAATCAGTCCTGAATCCATTGTGATTCCAACAAAAAAAACGTTCACTGTTAATGTGGGGCATCATTTGTTAGGTTGTATTTTAGATGGATTAGGTCAGCCCATTGATCCTCTTGAAGGATATGGTGAAAATTATGGGATTGATCGTGATCCACCTAATCCGATGAAACGAAAACGAATTGAATCGATTATTTCAACGGGTGTTAAAGCAATTGATGGGGTTCTAACCGTTGGTGAAGGTCAACGTATGGGGATATTTGCAGGTAGTGGGGTGGGGAAAAGTACATTACTTGGAATGATTAGTAAATATGGGCAAGCTGATATCAACGTTATTTGTTTAATCGGGGAACGTGGCCGAGAAGTTAAAGAATTCATTGAACGCGATTTAGGACCTGAAGGGATGAAAAAAACCATTGTTGTTTGTGCAACGTCTGATCAACCGGCACTTGTTCGAATCAAATCAGCTTATGTTGCCACGACCATTGCGGAGTACTTTAGAGATCAAGGATTAAAAGTTATGCTTTTGATGGACTCAGTCACACGATTTGCAATGGCTCAGCGAGAAGTAGGACTCGCGGTAGGAGAACCACCAACCTCAAAAGGATATACACCATCTGTTTTTGCACTGCTACCTCGTTTACTAGAACGTTCAGGTATGGGAGAAATGGGTTCAATTACAGCATTTTATACGGTCTTAGTCGATGGGGATGATTTAAATGAACCAATAGCCGATGCGGTTCGAGGGATATTGGATGGTCATATTGTACTATCAAGAAAGATTGCAGCAAGAAATCACTACCCAGCCATTGATGTCAACATGAGCGCAAGCCGACTGATGAAAGAAATCGTTAATGAAACACATTATGAAACAGCGGGTAAATTAAGAGATTTACTAGCCATTTATGAAAAGAATGAAGACTTAATTAGTATCGGGGCTTATTGTGCAGGAAGTCATCCAAAAGTCGATGAGGCGATTAAACGAAATGATTTAATTACTAGCTTTTTAAAACAAAAACTAAATGAATTTTATACATACGAAGAAGTTTGTCACTTACTAGAACACATTATAAATCAGTAACAAAGTATATAAGTGCCATTAAATTTTCTAGAGTTTTTAAGAATTTGGGGTCCGCGCACGGTTCAAATCCACAATTAGTGGGGTGATAAAATGCACTATAGTCTGTCGTACTACCAAATAAATTTAGTAACTATGAAGGTTGTGAAGTTCTAGAATCTTTTTTGGTTTCCATATAGAAGGAGCGAGTAACGGTGAAAGCATTTCAATTTTCATTACAATCTGTACTAGAATTTAGAAACGATGTCGAGGAAGAAAAAAAATTAACGTATCAACAATCTATCTCAAATCATAAGCAAGCAACGCTCATTTTAGAAGAGTTAAGAGCAGAACGTGATCGTCTAAATCAATACTTTAAAAGTAGTAAACACGTCAATATTATTGAACTTCAACGCTTTCACCATTATCGTAACCAACTAGAGACTTCTATTAATCAACAAGTGGGTGTTGTGTTTGAGAAGCAACAAGAAATGTTAGCCACGCATAAAGAGCTTGTTTTAGCAAAACAAAACGTTCAAGTTCTAGAAACACTGAAGGAAAAGCAATATGGGGACTATTGCAAGCATATTTCAGATACGGAAAATAAACAACTCGATGAATTTGCAAGTATTAAATATGCGCTTAACTAAGTAGGTGCAAATAACTTGAAGGGGGGTGAAATAATGCAAGTGAGTATGCCAACTTCAGTGGTGGGAAGTGATCAGGGTAAGATATCCAAATCAAAAATAGAGCCATCACAGCCGGGAGTTATTTTTGAATCCATTATGTTTTTGGTAAACGATTTTACGGGTGAGGGGAATACAGATTCTACGATGAAAAAGGAAGCAGAGGGGTTACAAGATTTACCGCTGTTAGAAGAGGACGAGGCGTTAGTAACTTTAAATGTCATGAACACGATGCCTTTGGTTGAAGACGAAAATCTAGTAAAACTGAATTTTTTATCAAACTATATGATAGAAGATGACGTAGCCATTCCCCCAAAAAATCAACCTATCAAAACAGATTTGATCGTTGATACAAAATTATTGGAAAGTGTAAAAGCGATGGTTGAAGACACAAAATCTATGACTTCTATTCATGAGAGGGTAGATTTAGGGCAAAAAGGTTCAGGGGTAGAAGTGGTGGAATCAGTTGAGAAGTCAGTGCCTGAACAGTCGCTTATGACAGCTAGAAGTTTTTTGCATAGTGTTTGGTTAAAGGAAAAACCAGTGACTGTC
>JBOFCV010000177.1:0-4952 GCA_051646305.1 Turicibacter sp. | reverse complement strand
CCTGTATTTTCAATCACAATCGTCACATCATACTTGTTTAATACTGTTGAAATTCGATTTAAACTCTCTCTTATATTTTTTAAATATTGAGCTTCATATCGATGATAAATTTCTATCTTTTCAGTCGGCAATGTAAAATGAATTCCCTTATTCATATGCATATTTAATTTTTTAATGCCAACTGCCTGTGCTAATTCAATACTGTCTTCTAGGACTTTTAAATACGCCTTTCGAATATGCTTATTAAAATGTCCTACATCTAAATCTTCTGGCAAATGAGCTGTATAAGTCATTTGATATTTTTCTGCTAACGCTATTAGCTCGTTTGCACTTAACAGATTAGGCTGCATCTGAGGTAGATTCATGTTTAATTCAACATAATCTAAATTTAAACTTGTTGCTAACTTTAAATTTTGTTCTAAGCTTTCTAGCTCCAATAATTGCGGCATCCCAAAACTTATTTTATTCATTCTTATCTACTCCCCCATTAAACTATAAATATCTTCCCCGCTTACGAATTACATAATGTAGAAATTATTTTAACATATAATGGTAGTGTTTTCTGTTTATTCCAGTCGAAAGGTGTACATTGTGTATTTTTTTCGAAAGTTTGTGTATTTTTCGACAAATTTCTTTGTTTTGTGTATAATTTTTGTTATAATGAGTGAGCAAAATATCTTACCGCAAACAAGAGGAGATTGAGACTATGAACGCAAACAAATTTTTAGCAACTGCATTAGTTGGAACAATGATTTTAACTGGATGTGGAAACAAAGTTGAAGAAACACCTAAAACTGAAACACCATCAGTTGAAGTAACACCTGAAGTTGAAACTGAAAAAGGATTTACAGGAGTAGCTGTTTCAGAAACATTATACGATGCAACTAGCGATAAATTAGATATGATCATCACTGAAATTACATTCGAAAACGGTCAACCAACTGACTTAAAAATGGATGTTCGTTTAGAAGATGGAACAATGAAATCTGAGCTTTCTGCTTCAGGTGAATATGTAATGAATGCTGACGCTGAATATGTTTGGCATGAGCAATTAGAATTAGTAGCTAACTTCTTAAAAGAAAACAACTTCGATATCTCAGCTATTAACTTAACTGACGAAGCTGGACACACTGATACTATTTCTGGTGTATCTATTAAAATCCCTACTTACTTAACTGCTGTTCAAGATTTATTAACTGCTGTTGAAACTGGAACTTACTCTGCTGAGTAATCCTTACATTTAAAGGCATCATACCTCGCGGTATGATGCCTTTTTTATTGCTCAAATTTTAGAGTTAGGGCGTACCGATCCGTTCCAATAATCGTATTTGGAAATACATCTTTAGCACAGTGTTCAAATAAATTAGGTTCACTCATTGCAGTTGAAAAATGGGTTAATAATAATTTTTTAACATCACCTAATTTAGCAAGTGTCGCCGCTTCTCTAAATGTCATATGTTTATTTTTTATCGCCTTAGAAAGATCCTCATCATCTCCATACGTCCCCTCGCAGATAAACAAATCACTTTCACGAATAAACTCAATCATGTCAAAAACCGGTCTTGTATCTGTTGTTAAAGTGACTTTGATACCCTCACGAACTTCACCCATCACAAGTTGTGGCTGATACTCTTTTCCTTCAAAAATAACCACAGATCCCGACTTTTGAAGTTTCTCCCACAGATGCTTCGGCACTTCATTGGCTATAGCCTTATTTACATCAAATTTAGGGAGCCTTGGTAAATAAAATTGATAGCCAAGACACGGCGATGAATGATCAAGTTCCATCGTATTTAAAATAATATCATCCAAAACAAGTAATTGAGTTTGAGGATTTTCAATGACTTGCAATTCAAACGGTAAATATTTTGCCACAACTGTTAATCCCGTGACGGCCTCAAAAATTCCAACCGGTCCAATAATTGTTAAAGACTCTGTTCGTCCGCTATTCCCAATAGTTGATAACAAACCTGGTAACCCAATAATATGATCTCCATGTATATGCGTTATACAGATTACATCAATAGACTTAAACCCTGTATTCGCTAATTTCATGGAAACCTGTGTTCCTTCACCACAATCTATTAATAATTTTTTTCCTCTATAAGTAATTAGTGTAGCTGATAAATATCGCTCCGGCATTGGCATCCCACCGCCACATCCAAGTAAAATCACATCAAGCATAAACTTCACCTCACCTATTATGATAACCAGTCTAACTATATTTTATGAAACTCTATTAAACTTTAGGGTTGAGTTGTCAAGTTGAGTGGATCAAAGGTTAATTTCTTTATAATAGATTTTTATATTGCGGATATTGTCTAAAAATATACCTCCTTCAACTGAAAGGGTTAGAATAACTGTCTATTAAATAAATAATTATAACCTATTTCACAGATCTTACTTGTTTAACTTTACGATATGAAATATATATGATTTGAATAATCCAAACGATACAACTTATAAAGACTACCATCCCTATTGCTGAAAAAGGCTTAAAATACCCGCTCCATTTTTCTGTTTGATGAGATATGACTAAAAAATAAGATATGATAAAACTTATCAAATTCCCAACAATGTGGATAGCTATATTCTTTGTTTTTATTGATACTAATGTTAAAGCAGATAAACTAATCACCATGGCACCATAGAAAATCATAGAACGATTACTTGCATCATCATTCATTGCTAAATATACATAGGGTACACTTCCCGTTACAAGAATTAATACTCTAATCATCCACTTACTCATTATCTCATCCCCTATACGTTTTCTTCCTTTAATCTCTCCACATTATATCATCGATGCTCCATTTATATAAATAGTTTCATTTTTATTTGATAGAGCTTATATGATAAACGGATATTGTTTTTTGATTCAGTTAGACAGTATTCAAAACATAGAAAGTTATCTTATTAGAAAAACTTACTTAATGGGTTCATTGTTAACTTTAATTCGTCTAATGAGTTGTAATATGTTTATTTTTTTTGACATGTGCTATACTTTCATTAGAGGTGTTTAAAATGAACTTTGATGAATTATTAAATGTAGCAACCCTATTAGGTCAATTTTTATTACAAAATGGCGCTGAAATTTATCGTGTTGAAGAATCTGTTCAACGAATGGCTATCGCTTATGGTGCCAAAGAAGTAGATGTTTATGCCGTTCCAACCACTATCATTGTGACCATTACAACAAGCGATGATAAATGTTTAACAAAGACAAAAAGGATCCATACACGTTCAACCAATTTAGATAAGGTAGAACGCCTAAATGACTTATCTCGTCATATTTGTATTCGAACGCCTAAATTATCTGAAGTTAAAAGTGATTTATTAGCGATTGAAACTAGGCCCGCTTATACTTTTAATATGCAACTTTTTGCTTATGCCCTAACCTCATCAACCTTTACCTTATTTTTTGGTGGAACATTTACCGATGCCATTTGTGCGTTATTAATTGGACCTATTATCAAATTTGTAGCATTCCAAATGGATAAATTCAGAACAAATCCTTTCTTTATTACCATCATTTCAGCAGCAGTGACAGCAACTCTTGCTATTATAGCTGTGCGATGTAACTTCGGTATTAATGTGGATAAAATCATTATTGGAACTGTTATGAATCTTGTTCCAGGTGTTGCGATTACAAACTCTGTACGAGATATTATTGCTGGAGATTTTATTGCCGGTCAAACGAAAATGACAGAAGCACTTTTAACGGCAACTTGTATTGCCATTGGAACTGGGATTCCCTTATCTATATCAAACTTATTTTAGGAGGCTTACACCGTGACGGTTTTACTTCAATGTTTGTATTCATACTTAGCCTGTATCGGGTTTTGCATCATCTACAATATCCGCGGGAAGATGATTTACTATTCTTCACTTGGAGGAGCCATTGGTTGGTTTGTCTTCGAGCTGTTCAAACCATTTGGTAATGATCTAATTCAATACTTTTTTGCAATGGTTATTATTGCGCTCTATTCTGAAATGATGGCGCGTATTCATAAAGTCCCAGTAACCGTTTATTTAATCGTCGGTTTAATCCCATTTGTCCCTGGAAGTGGAATTTATTATACCATGGAACATTTTATTGATGGAAATACAGATCTATTCTTAAGTTCATTTGTTCATACCCTTGCTATTGCAGGAACATTAGCCTTTGGAATTCTTCTCGTTTCCTCAGTCGTTCGTTTAGTAACCCGAGTTAATCTAGTTCGATATAAGAAAAGAACAGACTAATAAAAAAGTCTGTTCTTTTCTTATAGACTCTATTTCATTAATTTTTATGTTCAACTAAATTTTATATTCTCTATTAGCGCTGGTCATCGGTGAAATTCAAAGTATTTCCTCACTTCAAGTTGTGCTTTATATTTCCCCTTCTAACTCAGTAAACCACCAATATAAATGTCTTATAGATATTTAATGCGTATTATTCTCTTTATTTATTTTTGAAGTTTCTATCCTATTAATTCTCAATTATTAAAATAACCTTACATAGATTTTCTGCTGCAACAACATGATCAGGAATATTTTTCGTTACAAAACTTCCTGATTCGATAACTGTATTTTTCCCAACCGTAATGCCTGCATTTAGTGTTAAGCCACCACCTATCCAAGTATTATCACCTATTTCAATAGGATAAGCATATTCGAATTCTTTAATTCTTAACGACACATCTACAGAATGTCCTGCTGTAAAAATATTGACATTGGTCCCCATTAAAACATTAGCTCATATAGTCTCACCTAAGCACTATCTAAATAGAGGCTCAATAAAAATTTTGTCCCCGATTGATCCAAACCATTCTTTTATCAATATATTTCTTTCATCGATTGCTCTTTGAGGTAAGCTAGTAAATGCAAATCTAATAGCTTTAGCATTGTGACGTTCCCAAAATCTTTCTTCACCAAATGCTAAATATATTCCCCAGCCAACATTTGTTCTT
>JBOFCV010000148.1:0-6349 GCA_051646305.1 Turicibacter sp. | reverse complement strand
GATATGAATTTACCAATGGCTAAATATGAAGCTACCTTATTCTTAGAAAATACATTACATCAATTAACTGACGTAAACTTAAATTATCCAGCATAGCCCAGTTATAATAAAAAGATGACAGCGATTAAAAATTTGTAATTTAATTTGAAAGTTAATGCCTAATTAAATAGTTTTTTGTAAAATTTTTTAGATCCATGTCTTATTTTAACATATTTTGAAAAAGATAAGTATTATTTGTCGGATGATAATTGTATGTATTTAGTGTAAATTTTTACACTAATTTCTTACGACTACCGATCGAATCTCCTGTTTATTTCCAATAAAAAAGATGACACCGATTACAAAATTTTAATCGCTGTCATCTTTCTATTATAACTGGGCTATGCTGGATAATTTAAGTTTGCGTCAGTTAATTGACGTAATGTATTTTCTAAAAATAATTTAGCTTCATATTTAGCCATTGGTAAATTCATATCTAAGTAATTTCCACAATCACGTGCACTTGAACCCGGAATTTCACCTTCATAATTTGCAATAAATTCAAATGTTTCCGTCACTAATGAAACGATATCAGCTGATTTTAAATCACCTTTTAAAATAATATAAAATCCGGTGCGACATCCCATGGGTCCGAAATAAATCGTTTGCTCTGCCGCTGTTGGATGATTGCGTAAATATGTCGCTGCTAAATGTTCCATCGCATGAATTTCTGCGTTATTCATAACGGGCTCACGGTTAGGCAGTTTTGTACGAATATCAAATGTCGTCACTAATTCTTTACCAACAGAATCTTGACGAGAAACATAAATCCCTCTCAATAAATCCTCATGATTAACGGTGAAACTTGGAATTTTCTTCATGGTGTCATCCTCCAATAATTTAATTCTATCTAGAATTGAACATTTAAATGTATAAATAATGTGCGCTCTTAACCACGGTCGATGCTAAATCTTAAATAGGCATCAATAAATCCATCTAGATCGCCATCCATAACCCCTTGGGTATTTCCGACTTCATGACTTGTGCGATGATCTTTAACAAGCGAATATGGGTGGAAGACATAAGAGCGAATTTGACTTCCCCATCCAATTTCTTTCACATCGCCACGGATTTTAGCAAGCTCGGCTTCTTGTTCTTCAAGCTTACGTTGATACAATTTCGATTTTAACATCTCCATTGCAGCTTCACGGTTTTTAATTTGTGAACGTTGATTTTGACACGTGACAACAACATTTGTGGGAATATGCGTAATGCGCACCGCAGAATCCGTCGTATTAATATGTTGCCCCCCAGCGCCACTTGCACGATACGTATCCACCTTTATATCTTCCGTTCTAATTTCAATGTCGATATTTCCCGTAAATTCAGGCATGACATCGCAAGAACAGAATGAGGTATGGCGGCGCCCACCTGAATCAAACGGTGAAATACGAACTAATCGGTGAACACCTTTTTCAGCTTTTAAATAACCGTAGGCATTTGGTCCTTTAATTTTGAATGTCACGGACTTGATTCCCGCTTCTTCTCCATTTAAATAATCCAACACTTCAATTTTAAATCCTTTTTGCTCCGCATAACGCGTATACATGCGGTATAACATTTCGCCCCAATCCTGAGACTCTGTTCCACCTGCCCCTGGATGTAACTCAAGAATGGCATTGTTTGCATCATATGGACCGCTTAATAAAATTTCTAATTCAAACTTGTTAAGTTGTGCGGCTACATCCACAATTTGTGTTTCCAATTCAGCTTGCAATTCTTCATCTGGTTCTTCTTGAATTAATTCAAAAGCCACTACTAAATCTTCCACTTGTTCTTTTAGTGCATAGAAGTTATTAACTTTATCTTTGATTACATTTGCTGCATTAATAACCTCCTGGGCACCACGTTGATCATCCCAAAAACCAGGCGCTTGCATTTGATCATCAAAGTTCTTAATTTCCACTTCTAATCCCTCTACATTTAAACTACCAAAAAATTGTTCAATACGTTCTGACATCTTTTTAATCTCGGTACGAATCTCATAAATTTCCATTATATCACCACTTTATCTTCTAAAATATCTATTATTTATATCTGTTAATTTAAAATTGCAACAGGATTTCACAGTCTATTACATTCAACAAGACTTTTTATATTAAAACTAAAACTGAATAATCCTTAAAATAAGCACATAATGTAGGCTGAGTTAACTTTTTCAACACTTTCAAATGCAACCTATATGAAAGAACATAGTTTATCTTATTTTTAAGACATCAGAAAAAATAACATCACCTACCATCACTAAATAAAAATAATAAATTCTTATTTTTACTATTATATCATGTCTCCTATTATTTGTAACTAAGTCGTATTTTTCTCTTTAAACCATTTAAAGTGCGTATCCCTTTTATGCGTTTATCAATATCTTATACTATGGAACCTTTTAGCATTTTATATGCTACTAGTATCCGACTATGTGATGGTTTTTCACATGAAAGGAGTTTTACTATGCCCTCTATTAAACTAGAAACAGCCGTTTCCAAAACAACTTTTTTGACGGGTGAGACGATTAACTTCACTTTAAAATACGCAAATCCTAGTACCACAGAAAATGCTTTGAATATTATCATTAAACATCCACTCCCTAATCAACTATCCTATATTTCCTCTGTTTCTTCACCAGATGTTCTAAGTACTTCTGTTAGTACGGTCAACAATATAAAAGTTGTAACCTTCATCATGCAAACACCTTTAGCCGCCGGTTCTACTGGTATTTTGCAAGTTAATGCTAAATTTACAGATGGAATAACGCCTGCCTTAATTAACAATCAACCTAATGCTGCTACTTGTTATTGCGAAGCAACAGGATCTAATATTAGCTATACTCGATCCAATACCGTCACACTTTATCCTACAAACATTGCGCCTAACTGGAGTACGACTAAATATAAAAATAGCCCGATTGCAACACCAACTATTGATTCGATTATTGAATACGGCATCGATATTACAGGGAATTCCAATCAACTCGGTGCTTTGAATCTAACAAATATTACCTTAGTTGATTCTTTGCCCATTGGCGCTCAATTTATTTCCGCTTCTAGTGGCGGTATCTATTTAAATAACACTGTCACCTGGACCTTTCCTTCTATTGCAATAGGGACAAAAAAAACAGTTACCGTTAAAATTCAATTTCCGCCAAATACAGTAACTCTCAGTAGTACCGTAACTAATAATACGACAACAACGTGTACTCCTATTGGATTAAGCCCACAAAGCAAAGGAGCCAGTTATTCTCATGGATTTGCCCCTATCAATATAGCCATTGGAAATTTGAGTAAAACAACAAGAACGTCTAATGATAAATATTCCGTGGGCCAATCAGTTGATTATTTAATTTCTGGCATTCAAAACACAGGAAATACAGTCCTTAATTCATTCCTCTTAATGGATTCAATTCCTACTTACCTTAACCTAACTAGCTTATCGACTGGATCCTTTAAAAATGGAAACTACACCGTTAACGTTTACTATCAAACCAATTTAAATTCCGTTTATCGACTATGGACTGGTTCTTCTCTAACTAACCCTAATGATGTATCACTCTTGGTAAGTAGTTTAAATTTAGTTGCTACTGAATATATAACAAAAATTTCCTATGAATTAACCACACCTGATATCGGATTCGATCCAACCTTTGCACAAGTGAAACAAATTCATGTTATTGGAACCGTACGCACCCCCCCAACAATCCCTTATACAATTGCGAATACTGCCACAGTCATTGCAACCAAAACAAACTATCCACCCGTTCAAAAATCAGCTACCCGCAACATAACGGTTATCAATCCAATGCCCTGGATTATGACGACCAAGAAAACAACCAATAACATCGCCAATTATAACCCAAATGCTTTGGTTGAATATTCCTTCACCATCCAAAATAACGCCTGGGCAACAGGTTCATTTCTTGACCCTATCGCAATCGATGTCATCCCATTGGAACTCAATCAAATTGAATGGGTCTCTAGTACCATTTCTACCGCTCCAAGTGTGACTCAATCACCCGTTGTTGATTTAAATTATACTGTGACAATTAACAATATAGTCTATCAAGCGATTAAAGTCTTAGTGACTGGAAACTTAAGCCCTGGTGAATATGTGACGATTGTGTATCGTGGCACAATCAAAAGCAATACGCTAAATGGGTATTTCACAAATGATGTCTTCGTCGGAACTCAAAACGCGGCTCTCCCCTATCAGAATTCAAATATTACACTAGATACCTATGACTTAAATAAAAATGGACTCACAAATGATAAATGGATTAAAGCAAGTTATTCCACCTATGTAAACTTTGTAGGCGCACTTTCCTCTGTCAAATGGGTTAAAGGCGAGTTGGATGGTGATTACAGTAAATATCCAACCTATGGTCAAACACTACCAGGGGGGAAAGCCGATTATAAACTTCAAATCACAAGTCATAATGTTAATGGTCCGATAACAAATATTGTCATGATTGATATTTTCCCATATATCGACGATATCGGAGTCCTCGACCCCCAACCAAGACTCTCAAAATGGTCACCTTACCTGATTAATAAAGTCACAGGATTAAATGGAGCTCCCCTACCTACCGGAACACAGATTTATTATTCAACGACAACTAACTTAAGTTTAACTGAACTCACTAATCCTACTAATACCCCAATTAGTACCGATGGTTGGTCATTAACCCCACCTGTGGATATCACATCTGTTCGCGCGATAAAAATTGATTTCGGATCACTTATTTTAAATCCTGGTGAAGAAATTAATCTAGCTTGGAGTATGCGAGCCCCCGTGAATTCCATTTTGAATGAAGTCGCATGGAACTCCTTTGGTTACAATGCAAAATATCCAAGTCTAACCGGTCCTCAACCCTTCTTAGCATCTGAACCAATTAAAGTTGGGTTTATGATTAAACCATATCTAATCAACACAGGTATTGCAAATCACTATGTTTGGCATGATCGTAACCATGATGGTGTGCAAAATGATGGAAATGTTGGAATTAATGGGATAAGGGTTAATTTATATCGACCGGGTGATTCAACACTTTTAGGTTATACGAGAACGTATTTTGATTTACAAGGTAATTCTGGCTACTGCCAATTTCCAAACCTTATCCCTGGTGACTACTATGTTGAATATATTTATCCACGGGATTATTTGCTCACATTAAATCAACAAGGAACTGATCCTTCCATAAATTCATCAACAGTCTTAGCTTCTCAAACAAGCACCTCTGATTTAGGTAATTTATGTTTCTCTATTTTAAGTCCGATATTTACTATAAATGCTAATACTACAATAAAACGTGGATTAGGACTTTATAAACTCTCTTTAATTGGTGGTTGTGTTTTTAACGATTTAACTAATGACGGAATTAAACAAGTCGATGATATAGGATTGAGCCAAATTTCGGTTCATTTGCTAAATGCAGATATGACGCCCGTTCTTAGCGCTAACGGTAACCCACTCATCACGATGACTGATAATTTGGGAAATTATCTTTTTGCTAATATCCAACCTAATCTCTATATTGTAAAATTTATTAATCCCGATGAAACAAAACTCATTTTTTCACCTTACCAAGTAGGCACTAATCCCGCATTAGATAGTGATGTGCATTCTGATGGTAAAACAGATAGTTTTATGTTATATTCTAATGTTTCAAATCAAACAATCAACGCCGGCCTCTATAGGGTAAAAGGAACAATTTCTGGTTTCATCTGGGATGATTTTAATAAAGATGGCATTTATCAAGACACTGAAAGCAAACTATCCACTGAAGTTTCAGTTCAATTATTAAATCAAAATAACACCGTACTTTCCACAACTATTCCCAACTTAAACGGCCAGTATAGCTTTAATTCTTTAGAACTCGGCACGTATAAAGTAAAATTCGATCAAATTCCTATCAACTATGTTTTTACTTTAGTTGAAGCAGGCTATGATTCCACTAAAAATTCTAAAGCTTCTAGAGTAACAGGCATAACCCCACCAACCACATTGTCCATCAACGTCCCAACTGAATCTAATTTTAATGCAGGGATTTACTATCGTGAGATGGCAAATATCCAAGGATATGTTTTCATCAATCCGACGCAATATAGTTCACTACAAGCACAACAATTAGCAAAAACAAATGTTGTTGTAAATTTATTTGATAACACCGGTTTAATATCAACCACGAAAACGAATGCTTCCGGATATTACGAATTCAGGTCACTCCCCTATGGTGCCTACATTGTCACTTATACAATTCCTGAACAAAATCAAGGAAATAGTATTCTTTATTGCTTTCCATCACCTGATTGTTAAT
>JBOFCV010000140.1:0-2390 GCA_051646305.1 Turicibacter sp. | reverse complement strand
TTAATTGTTGCAAGTAAAGGATCAGCATTTGGTTTAATGGGATCTGTCTTCTTTGGACCAGTTGTTATCATGGTTGTTGTGACAACAATCATTACACCGATTCTTCTAAAAATTATCTTCACAGAAAAACATAATAAAGTAAATACAAGTCAAACTGAAAAGGTATCAGCGTAAGCTGATACCTTTTTTTTATTTGCTAGCTTTTATTACTTCTTCAACTGATAGACCAAAACCAAACATGTATAAATCTTCTGACTGATCTTCTTCTTCATACACTACCCCAACAGCATCAATCGAGAATAAATTACTGAAAGACGTCATTCCACTTCCTGTAACAAATACGCGTTTTTCTTTATAGATATTTTGATAATAATCATCGATTCCTTCAACTATTGTTAGTGTTTCATATTCCATTAAATTATCATCATTTAACTCCGCTCTAACAATCGATGTTTTAGCTGTATAATCTTTCCCCGCATAGGGAAATGTCTCTAACCAACTATTTCCTACTTCAAGTGGTGTTTTTAAAACAACTTTATTTGGAATAATTGAAACTAATAAATTATCTTGGCCTAACATACTATGAGGATCGAAATTTTCTATTTTTTCAACAACTGATTGTTCGTCAATTTGATAAGTCAAAACAAAGTTTCTATTTTCTGAATCGCCGTATCCATCCATCATAACACCATCAAATACTAATTCAAAATCTGAACCTTTAGCATGAACTTCATTTAAGGTTTGAATATGACCATACTCTGCATATCCATTAAATCGTTGCGATAGGTTGATTGTTTGTGGAAATACTTTAAGTAACGTTTCACTATATGGTAATACTGGTTTTAAAACAGTATTATTTTCTGGTTCCTTATCTACTTCACTACTTGTAACAACACCAATCTTTTCAATCTTAGAAGCATTAGCTTTCGGTGGGTAAGATTCCATTATCTCCCCAGTTAAGCTAGCTCTAACAATCATCCCTACTTCAAACGCTTTAACATCACCTTTGACAGTAATCAGATCATAACTTGAATCATCTAATAATATAGACTCATTTAGCGATAAATCTTTACTGCTAAATCCCTTTTTTTGAGAAATAAGAAGTTGATTTTCACCCATATGCTTAATAACTACACCCTCAATTACTACCGTTGGCTGTGTTTCAACTTTTAAAAACTGCGAACAACCAATTAAAACAAACACACATATAATTCCAATAAACCCCCACTTTTTCACAAATACCACCTCTACCTCTACATTATGACATTACCCATTATTTCAAAAAGACTACAACACTCGTCAATGATCTCCATTCAAACAGAAACGTTTTTAACAGATTACATAGCCTATTAAAAACACTAAATATTTTAATACTAAGATATCCTCTAGGATAAGTGATAATTTTACTCATACATAAAATTTACTGATTCTTATCTATTCACAGGAATATATTTACGCTAGAAGTCCTGTATACGAACTAATAATAGAACTAGCTACAACGGTGCTACCTATCAATCTTAATCGCTCTAGTATCCCGATAGACTATAGTCGAAGTATCGTTTTAAATATCACAAAACGAACAACGACTAACATTGTTTTTCGATTTTTGAAAAACTTAGAACGCCTTGATGCCTTGTATTATGACCAGATCTTATAGAAAATTTTTAAGGTTTTACGCTGTGAAAAACTTATCGCTTCTTATCTATCTAGCTCATTATTAGTATATGTTTCAGTTTTTTGTTAATAGCTTATTTGCTAAAAAATATTTAAAAATTTCAAACTTTTTAAATTAAAAAGAGGGTGTACCTGCATGACTATGAATTTTAGTCTTGCAGGTACACCCTCTTTTCTTATATTAATGAATCTTAACTATTCGCTACTTTATTTTACAAAGATAAATCCATCAGAATTTCATCATAAAACTGCCCCTCTACATTGAAGTAATTCTTATGAACCCCCACTTTTTCAAAACCAAATTTCTCATACAACTTCATGGCACGATCATTACCAGATCTCACACCGAGAGAAACTGTTTTAATCATCGGATTGGCTCTAGCAACAGCAATGAGTTCTGACATCATAGCACTTCCGACGCCTTTATTCCAATACGCTTTTCTAACTGAAATAGAAAACTCACCGTTGTGTTCAATTCGCTGATGAGATGGACAACTAAGTTGTGCCATACTAACAATTTCATCGTTGATCGTCCCTAATATCTTCATTTTATGATCATCTTGATTCGTATCCTCAATGATTTTACGCACCTCGTCAATTGATAAACGAAACTCCCCTTTTCCAAAAAGTAAGTTATCACTTTCTCCACCAATGACCCTCAGATACGCTACGATATTCTCTGCATCCTGAATTTTTTGAAATCTTAATACTAGTAC
>JBOFCV010000112.1:0-12770 GCA_051646305.1 Turicibacter sp. | reverse complement strand
AAGACTTCGTATCTTATCAGGGATGCTTTCAAAAGATGAGTTAAATCAAGTATATGAATTAAGTCATAAGCATCAAGTTAAACTCATCCATTTAACAACGCGTCAAGCCATTCAGTTTCACCATCTGACCCTAGATGATGTCTGTAACATTATGAAAGAGGCATTATCGTATGATATTTATACAAGAGGTGCTGGTGGAAACTTCCCACGAAATGTTGCCATGTCACCTTTAACAGGGGTAGAAGTGGGTGAAGCTTTTGATGTTTCACCTTATGCAACATTGTGTAATCAATATTTCATTAAACGAATTACCTCGTATCATCTGCCAAGGAAATTTAAAGTTTCTTTTTCAAATAGTGAAGAAGATACCGCGCATGCAACTGTTCAGGATTTAGGATTTATGGCCGTAGAAAAAGAAGGTCAGCCGTATTTCAAAGTATATGGTGGCGGTGGCTTAGGGAAAAATCCTCGAAAAGGATTAGTGTTAGAAGAATATGCACACCCTGAAGATACACTTTATTACGTTCAAGCGATGCTTGATTTATTTACAAGCGAAGGAAATTATGAGAATCACAATAAGGCTCGTATTCGTTATATGGTAGATAAGCTAGGTGAGGATGGATTTATTGCAGCGTATAAAAAATGCTATGATGTGTTAAAGCACCAAGGAAATTTAAACCTTGATTTACCTGTGTCAGCTAAGATAAATAAACAATCAGCAGATCTGTTAGATCAACCGGATTTGATTAAGCAAAAGCAGGATGGATTATATAGTGTCTATCTTCATCCTGTTGGAGGAGAACTTTTAACAGAAAATTTAAAAGAGATTGTTGATTTTATTGCACCAATAGACGCCGTTGAAATGCGTTTAGGAATGACAGAAGGAATGTACTTTTTGAATTTGACGGCAACAGAGGCCAAAGGATTACTAAAATTAATTGCACCGATAAATACAACGAAGAAACTTGAGCAAAGTGTTGCCTGCATTGGTGTTCCAGTTTGTCAAATGGGGATTTTACATAGCCAAGAAACTTTGAAAAAAATTATCAGTTACTTCAAAGAGAAACAATATGATCATGACTTAATGCCGTCAATTTATATTTCGGGGTGTTCCAACTCATGCGGTGTTCATCAAATTGGACAGATTGGATTAACGGGAAAACTTAAAAAAGTAGAAGGCGCTAGTCGTGCTTGTTTTGAATTATTTATGGATGGTAACGTTCATGACGATGAAGTTCGACTCGGGAAAAGCTTTGGTGATATTAAAGAAGAAGATATTCCAGTGCTGTTATTTGAAATCTCTGAACAATTAAAGAAAACGAATTCATCATTTGAGCAATACTATAAACAGTCACTACATGTAATCCAAGAGATTGTTAAAAAATACAATGTATAATTAACTTAAAAGGCATGTATGGGATGAGCATACATGCCTTTTAGATTAGATAACTTAAGAGGATGAAATAATTCATAAATTTATCATGGAAAAACCCTTTATTAATTTTGAAAACGATGTATGATAGACAGTATAAGACTTGGATAGAGAGGGTGAGAGTCATGATGAATAAGATTAAACAGAATATGATGGAATTTATGGAGGGGCGTTATGGAGCTGATCATTTAACGCAGGCGCTTGTCTTTCTAATGCTATTTTTTGTTATACTTGGTTTACTAGTTGATCAGTTTTGGTTAACAATGCTTTCAGTTATCCCATTGGTGCTAAGTTATATCAGAGTTTTATCAAAAAACAAGGTGAAACGACATCAAGAGAATATTTTATTTTTAAAATATTGGTATCCCATTCAAACTAAAATTCAAAATTATTTTAAACATTTAAAATCATTAAAGACATATCGCTATTATAAGTGTAAAGCATGTAATCAAAAGTTGCGTGTTCCACGCGGTAAAGGAAAGTTAGCGATTAAGTGTCCGAAATGCCACACAGAGTTTATTAAAAAAACATAAGCCTTAATAGACTTCTTTGGTTCGATGATAGGAATGAGTGTTAAATTTTGTGCAGCTAGTTATTGAAATTTTAAAAATATGAACCGATCAAAATAATTTAAATCAAAAGATTTAAACTAAGACGCTCTTCAGTAAACCTTAAAAAATAATTAAGGTGTAACAGAGTTTAAGTTAATAATAGGGCACCTTAACTTATTTTAAGTAAAGGTGTTTTCTTTATAAGTAAGCGTGAGTTTTATCGAGACTCCCCCTAACAAAAAAGCTGTTTTTTGTATAAAAATGTCGATAAAACTGTTGTTTGGATAGAAAACGTAAAATTTTACAATAATTAATAAAAAAGGTTTTCATTTTATGCTAAAACCTTGTATCATTAAAATAGAAATTGTTTTTGTTAGGGTAGGTCTATCAACCTTGAATCAAAGATTTATCAGCTACGCTTGGTAGTGGCTAAAGATGATTTTATAGGTGTTTATATGGCTAAATACAAAAACTGTTTTGATGATGGTGCTAAAGAACAGACAGCGTTATATAGGTCATTTAATTGAATGTATAATAAAAGTTAAGTTTAGGGGGAATTCGGATGACAGCACAAATAGAGGATAGTATTAAATTTCTTTATAAGAAATATGATATTGTAGCCATTCAAAAATCATGGCCATTTCATCCAGAAGACATCGATATGTTACCAGTGGGGTGCTCTTCTGACTGTTGGCGTGGTTTTGTATGTGAATATGCAGTAACAACTAAAGGGTTAAAATTAAAAAATCTATATATTAATGTAGAAGAAGATTATAAACCAATAAATGGAGTTGAAGCCGTACCATCTAACATGGGGATGATGGTATATAAAAATTTAAATCTAGATATTGAATATTCAGGTGGTATCATTATTGCTGCAGATTTTATGCATGAATATTATGTTCATATGGGATTCCAAGCACCTGTTAGTTATAAAACAGTATATGAGTTAGTTTTTGATAAAGGACAACTTATTGAAAAAATAGATCACAGCGATAAAATGAAAAAAGTACGAGAAGAAAATGAATTTATTAATCATGAGCGAGATAATGTGTATGGAATTTGTGAAGCCTTCTCCTTAGATTACGGTAATAAATGGACATATTAATATAATAAAAAGGGGAGCTATTCTAATTTGAAATAGCTCCCCTTTTTGAAATCTGTCGGTTAATTAATTTTTATGAACGTTTGAAGCCATGGGTCCTTTATCGCCATCAACAATATCAAAACTTACATTTTGTCCTTCATGTAAATCTTTTTCAGGACCATTTTCTTTTATTTGTGAATGATGGACGAAAACATCATTTCCTTCATTTGTTGAAATAAAGCCATATCCTTTTTCAAGATTATACCATTTAACAATACCTGTGTAGTTAGCCATCATGTACTCTCCTTGCCATACCTATATTATTTCTGTTACTCAATTATTGTTTGGTTAATAAATCGTAAATATACATTAAAAAAGATGGCAAAATGATATTGCGTTTAAACGTATTGGAGCCCAGCAGTGATATTAATCATTCGCCACTGGATGATCAATCATAATTGATATTTTTAACACGTAATTTTCGTAGCCAATCACCGAGAGCTCATCTAAAAGCACTTCTTCATAAAAATAGCCACTGAGGATAAGTTGGTGGTTAGTCGCATAAGCTAACATTTTTTCGTATGTTTCTTCGACGGTATAAAAGCCTCCCGTATGATAGGCGATCAGGTAGTGACCATTTTGTTTTTCAAATATAGGAACATGGTTAGGTTTTTGTTTGACACGTGTATAAAAATTAATATATTCGCTATAAGTTTTATTTTTCACACTATCTTGTGACAACATCCCACTAATGGCATAGGGGCTATAGATGTTATGATTTTCACAGTATTGAATATGATTAGATATATCAAGTGTGATACTTTTTGCATTTTGAGAGCCCTTTGCATCCGTGGCAATTAAGTATTCTGATTCACACCACTCAACACTAATGGTATGAGGTTCTACTTCACAAGCTTCTTTTGTGAGCTCAATTTTCTGATGAATCATTTGTTTTAATCGGTTGAGCCCTTCAATTTTAGAATCAATGGCCTCTTCTTCTTTTTGAAGTAAATGAATTAGTTCTTTAGGACTACGTCGATCGATGTACGCTTTAATTTCTTTAAGGGGCATATCCAATTCTTTCAAAGCTGAAATAACATAAAAAATTTCAATTTGTGAGACTGCATAATAACGATAGTCTTTTCCATCTTTGATAGCGGGTGAGAAAATTCCTAATTTATCGTAGTGAAATAGGGTGTGCTTTGAGACGTGGCAAAGTTTTGCGAATTCTCCGGTTGTGAAGTGAGTTTGAGTTATTTTTTCCATTTTTACTATTCTCCTATATGGGGGTGACTAGTTAATAGCGCATCTTGAATGCGTGAGGTTTTGATTAGCAATAAGCTAGTTAAGAATTCTTGGCTCAGATTCTTAACTTTGAATTTATTAATTATATCCCTTCCATTTATAAGAGGGAGAAGGGAACCTTTAATTTTAAGAAATCCTCTTTACGCAATTAGACTAATAACTAGATTTCCATTTTTAATAACGCCTGTTTAGAGGGATGGCTCAGTTAAGAATTTAAAATATTAAAATGAATGGGGCTATCATTCGATTTACGTATTCATTTAAATGCCCTTTAATAAAGTTTTAGTAAAGCTTAAGTGTTTGGCTTTTTGGTATTCATTTAATCTTTATATAAAGGAACTTATTTTTCTAAAATTCAGACTTTATTAAAATTAGATTTCTAAATTTCATCTGTTAAAAAGTCCTATAAGTTAAAATAATAAAATCAACTATAAATAAATGGAACTTATAGCTTGACTATAGAGTTACCCTATACCTTATTATGTAGTTATAAACAAATATTATCAAGAGAAAGGAGTAATTATTTTATGGAGAACTCAATTGCGAAAGAATTTAATTTCTTTTCATTATTAAAATTCACCTTACCGACCATTGTGATGATGGTATTCATGTCTTTATATACGATCGTGGATGGAATTTTTGTTTCAAACTTTGTGGGGACTGATGCATTATCAGCGGTTAATATTGCCTATCCAATTATTAATGTATTTATTGGAATTGCGATTATGTTAGCGACTGGAGGAAGTGCCATTATTGCTAGAAAAATGGGAGAAGGCGATATACAATCGGCTCGAAAAAACTTCTCACTCATTGTGCTAGTTGGAGCCTCAGTCATTGCTTTTATCAGTTTCATTTGCTTAATTTTTATTGAACCTCTAGTCTATGCATTGGGAGCAACAGATTCATTATTTGATTATGTGAAAGATTATTTATCAATTCTGTTATTCTTTGCACCAATATCTGCCCTTCAAATGTTATTTCAAACATTCTTTGTCACAGCTGGGAAACCAGCGCTTGGATTGATTTTAACAGTAGCAGCAGGTGTTGCGAATATGATTTTTGATTACATTTTTATCGTCCCATTAGGCTTAGGAATTAGTGGGGCCGCATTAGCAACAGCAACAGGTTACTTAATTCCAGCGCTATTTGGTCTTATTTACTTCGCTCGTAAAAAAGGTGTTTTATATTTTGTTAGACCTAAGTTTAATTGGAAAGTCATTCAAGAAAGTTGTTTAAATGGCTCATCAGAAATGGTCACAAATGTATCGGCGGGTATCATTACCTTCTTATTTAATCTCATCATGATGAAATATTTAGGGGAAGATGGCGTTGCTGCCATTACGATTGTCTTATATGCCCAATTCTTAATGATTGCGATGTATCTAGGCTTCTCATTCGGGGTAAGCCCGGTGATTAGTTATAATTATGGAAGTAAAAACGAAGCACAACTGAAACGAATTTATAAGATTTGTTTAACCTTTATTGGGGGGTCATCACTTGTTATTTTCGCAGTAGCCCAATTATTTGCATCTCAAATAGTCGCAACATTCTCACCTGTTGGCACACCGGTTTATGACATTGGAATTAATGGATTTAGATTATTTTCATTTAGTTTCTTATTCTCAGGCATTAATATTTTTGCATCTGGGATGTTTACAGCCCTTTCAAATGGAAAGATTTCTGCTACCATTTCATTCATGAGAACATTTATCTTTATCTTATTAGGAATTATTTTCTTACCACAGTTTTTAGATGTTAATGGGATTTGGCTTGCTGTTCCATTTGCGGAATGCTTAACTGTCTTATTAGCTGGATCGTATATGTGGAAAATGAGACATCAGTATCATTATGCAGGCGCATTTAAGAAAACTGAAGATTTAGAAGGATAAACTGAAAGTTTTAATCTGACATACGTTAAAATCCCTATTATTTTGATTTTTTAAATTAAAGAGATTTTGATGAGCTAGCAAACTTCTTAATGGTATATTTGAAAAAAAGTTGTCATCCAAATCGATGACAACTTTTTATTTATTCATTTTGTTATTATTTTTTTTGATCGACGTATTGCCATTTACACAAAATTTTCTCTAGTAAATCAATCCCCTTAAAAATAAGAGCGGCAAAGGTTCCAAGTGTTACAATTCCTGCAAACATGGCTGGATAGTCAACCATAATCCATGAATTCATAATAAAGTAACCAATGCCATAAGTGGTAGCGAAGTTCTCAGATAGAAAGAGAGCTGATATACAAATACCGATTGTAATTCGTAAGGCAGAGAACAGGTTGGGTAAGATAGCCGGGATGACGCAATGTAAAATAGTTTGTGTTTGATTTAATCCCAGAGTCTTTGCTGAATAATACAAGTCTAAAGGAATTTGTTTCACGCTATCTCTAATGGCGAGTTGGATTTGAAAGACAATAATTGAGGTGAGTAAAATTATTTTTGCAGTGTCGCCCAATCCAAATAGTAGCATGAATAAAGGTAAGAAGGCTACTTTTGGAAGTGGATATAAGATATAGGCAACAGGAGATAGGATAAAATCAAATGTTGAAGAAAGACCAGTGAGCAAACCTAATGGGAACCCAATGATAATTGAAATAATGAGTGCAATAAGGATGCGATAACTACTATGAAGAAGATGTTGTAATAAGTTTTCTTTTAGTAATTCCCCTAATTTTATGAATGTTTCATAGGGAGAGGGAACGATACTATTTTTGACACTGAGGTGTAATACGTACCAACAGATGAGAATAATCAAAAGGCCATATAGATAGGTTCCGATTCTTTTAGCAAGACAACTAGCTTTTGTAGAAAGCTGTAATTGACATTGAGAAGAAGTTTTTTTATGGGTATAACGTTTAGTTTTATTCATGCGTGATCACCTGATTTAATTCTTCTCTAATTGTTTTGCACATCGCATAAAATTCATGAGAGGCGCGATTTTTAGGGTGGGAAAAAGTAGGGTTTTGGATGATTTTATGGATGCCACCCTTATTCATTATGATGATGTGTTGACCTAAGAAAACGGCTTCTTCAATGTTATGTGTAATTAAAACAAGAGTAAACGGTTCCTGCGTATATAAATGTAAAATTAGATTTTGAATATTTTCTTTTGTAATCTGATCAAGTGCAGAAGATGCTTCATCAAGAAGCAATAAGTCGGGTTTATAAATGAGACTTCTCCCTAAGGCTACTCGCTGTTTTTGACCGCCACTTAATTGTGTAGGATATTTATGTAGATGCTCAAGAAGTCCTAATTTTGTTGAAAGATCTATGACTCTTTGGTGTGTTTCTTCTTTGGTAAAACCTCTCACTTTTAGCGAAAGTGAGAGGTTTTTATAAATTGTTTTCCATTCGAGAAGACCGTAATTTTGTAGGATAACACCTGTTTCTTTTCTAATCGTTTGAAGTTTCTCATCATGAATGAATACTTGACCAGACGTCGGTTGAATGAGGCCAGATAAGGTGTGGATTAGTGTTGTTTTTCCGCATCCAGAAGAACCGATGATAGCATAAGTTCCATTTTTTTTAATTGATAAATTAAGTTGATTAAGAATAGTTTCAGTCCCAATACGTACGGTTAAGTCACTTATTTTAATCATTAGTTATTGAATTTTCCTTCAACTAAATCAGCAGCTGTTATCGTCAATTCTTTATTTAATACATCTGAAGTCCAGTCAATAATTTTAGTGATATACTCATCACTTGGTAAAGAGGTTTTATGATAAGTGGGTAAGACAATTAAATCTTTTGCTTCTGGATTTACATTGGGAATGGCATTGATTAATAAATCTTTAGCTATTTCTTTATTGTTGTTTAATTCATCAACAGCTTTGTTATAACCTTGATGGAATAATTTAATTTCTTCTTCTTTTTCTGTTAATGCTTTCTCAGTAAAAGCGATAACATCCGGGCATATACCGTCTTTTGTTTCATAAACTTTTTTTGTCAAGCCTTGTAATTCTCCATTTGAAGCAACAGGCTCTGGGAATAATCCCATATCAAGGTCACCACTTGCAATAGCGGCTAAACGAGCAGGAATTTCATTTATATATACTTTCTCAATGTTATAATCGGCTCCTAACCATTCATCAATTAAGAAGTTTGAAACACTGACTTCCATCATGCCCACTTTAATATCTTTTTTATCACCTAAATTTGGATTTTCTAAAACTGGAAACATTCCATCGGTCATAGTTGTTGCTTTTAGTGTGAATCCACCGTTATTATTTACAGCTAAGGCAATTAAATCAGTCATAGCACCATCGATTTGATTAGTTTGTAAGGCACTTTGACGATTCTCTGCATTGGTATAAATTTCAATAGTCACATTTAATCCTAATTCTTCAAAGTATCCGTTTTCTTGTGCTAATAAAATAGGAGCTGTATCAACCGCAGGCATTAACCCAAGATTTAAAACGAGTGGCTCTTTGACTGATTCAGTTGTTTCTAAAGGTTTTGTTTCAGGTGTTGGTGACTTAGCATCTTGTGAACATCCCACTGTTAAAAAACAAGTTGCTACAATTAAAGTACTAGATAATAATTTTTTGAAAGTCATCTTTTTTTCCTCTTTTCATCAATTTGTCAAACGTAATTATAGCGTATTAAAATGATAAAAACCAACAATATAAACCATTTTTAGATAAATATAGAAATAAAATTTTATTAATTATGGTATTAATGGTAAAATTAACTGAAGTTTTTTGAAAAGAGGATTACAAATGAACAAAGAGTATGTAATAAAATTTCTAAAAGATTCGTGGAAAGCATTTAGACCTTTTTCACTGACACTGGCTATAGGATCAACGACGCTTGGAATTGTGGCAGCCTTTAGTGAAGGATACATTGACGTAAGAAATTTTGATGATTTATTGTTGATTGTACTTATTACAGTTGCAGGGTTATTAGCTCAATCAGGTGCCAACTTAGTGAATGACTATTTTGAGGGTAGTTTTAGGTATTATCGTCCGAGTCATAGAAAAATCATATTTTTAGGGGTTACTCGCAGTTATTTTGATATTTATGTGTTTTTATGGGCAATGATTTGTTTTGCAATGGCTGCCCTTATTGGATTATATTTGGTGTTTGTAACAGATTATAGAATGGTTATTTTAGGGATAGTTGGATTATTAGGTGCATATGCATATACGGGAGAACCTTTCGTTTATAAACGTAAAGGATTAGGCACTATTTTTTCTTTTATTTTAATGGGGCCATTAATGGTGCTCGGCGCTTATTTTGCGATGTCTAATCAACTTAATATGTATCCTATCTTATTATCACTTCCAGCATCATTTTTAATTCCAGCGTTAATGTTAAGTAATGAAATGAGAGATTTTGCTCGTGATGCTCGCCTAAGTTTAGGAACGATGAGTGTGCGTATAGGGAAAAAATTTAGTACTTATTTGTATCGTTTTTTAGTGTTTGGGGCATTTGGATTAACAATTCTTTATGTCGTGGTGGGAATTTACCCATTTCTATCACTACTCGTCTTTATCACGTTACCTGCTGCACTAAAAGCGAATGAATCTGTTACAAAAGGTGAGAATTTAGGAATTCCATTAACAAATAAGTTACATTGGATGTTTACCCTTCTTTTAATTATGACGTTATGTATTGGATAGAAACTGATAAAGTCACACCATTTCTTAGGGAGTGACTTTATTTTCTTTATTTGCTCTGTTAAACTGATTATAGGTTATAAAGTGTATATAGATTTAAATGAATTTTCTAAGCCAGTTGATTTAATAACTATAATAAAGATAGGGTAGGAAGAATGTAATTTAAGATAAGCAAGACTTGGAGGAAATTAGATGATCAAATTTATTGCAACGGATATGGATGGAACCTTATTAAATAGTGAAGATGAGATTAATCCGCTATTTTTTGAAACATTTAATAAATTGAAAGCTAAGGATATTATTTTTGCGGCAGCGAGCGGGCGCCAATATTTTAATCTGTTAAAGCGTTTTGAACCGATTAAAGATGAGATGATGTTTATTGCTGAAAACGGAACTTACGTAGTATATAAAGGGGAAGAGCTCTTTGTTCATGCACTTGACCGCCAAATTGCGAATGAATTGATTACATTGGGACGTGAGGTGAGTGAGGCGTATATCATTGTGTGTGGAAAGAGGGCGGCATACATTGAAAATACAGACCCTTTATTTGTTGAACAAGTAGAAAAATATTATGAATCACGTGAAATTGTTTCGTCTTTTGATGAGGTCGATGATGATATTTTAAAAGTAACACTTTGTGATTTTAAGGGATCAGAGTTAAATAGTTATCCTCACTTTAGTGCATTTAAAGATAGTTTACAAGTGACAGTTTCAGGAGAAATTTGGTTGGATATTACGGCTCAAGGGGTTAATAAAGGGGTCGCTATTAATAAAATAAAAGAACTATTAAATATTGATCATCAAAAGACGGTGGCATTCGGTGATTATTTAAATGATTTAGAAATGATGCAATGTGTACACCATAGTTATGCGATGGAAAATGCGCATGCAGATTTGAAAAAAGTAGCAAGATATATCGCTAAAAGTAATGATGAAAATGGTGTGGTCGAGAAGATTGAAGAGATTTTGAAAGATATGGAAAAGTAATAGATAAAAAGTAGCCTTAGAATAGGCTGCTTTTTTTATTAAATTCAAAATTATGAGTGGGATAAAAGTATAATTTATGGTAAAAAGAGGAGTATAATGAGGTTGGAATTATTTTGAAATAAGAATGGGTTGAGGTGGGGAAATGGAGATTGTCACACTAACAAAAGATAATTTGGAGCAAGAGCATATTTGCTGTGCGATGGCGAGCAACAACGATTGCCAAGTTAGGGCTAAGAAATCATGGTTATCTGAGCGACTAGACGATGGACTCGTTTTTAAAAAAGGAAATGTACGTGGGAAATGTTTTATTGAATACATGCCAGCTGAAAAAGCGTGGTGCCCAATTGATGCAGAGGGTTATATGTTTATTAATTGTTTATGGGTATCGGGACAGTATAAAGGACAAGGGAATTCAAGTCTTTTGTTAGAGGAATGTATAAAAGATAGTAAAGAAAAAAGAAAAAATGGATTGGTTATTTTATCTTCCTCAAAAAAGAGACCTTATTTAGCTGAATCAAACTATCTAAAACATAACGGATTTGAAGTCGTAGATAGTGCCGATCCTTATTTTGAACTGTTATATTTACCATTTGATTCACAGCAACAAAAACCAGCTTTTAAAAATAGTGTCAAAACAGCGCAAGTGGATCAGCAAGGATTTGTATTATTTTATACACATCAGTGTCCGTTTACGGCTAAATATGTTCCGACAATAAAAAATTTAGCTAAGACTAAAGGTATTTCATTCACATGTATTCGGTTTGAATCAACAGAACAAGCCCAAAATGCACCTTCACCATTCACAGCGTACAGCCTGTTTTATAATAAAGAATTTGTGACACATGAGATTTTATCAGAAAAGAAATTTGAAAAACTTCTGATGGAAAAGGGATTGTAAAGGCGGCTGATCGAAACAGAATAAGAGGAGTTAACATGCTATTGCATTTTATATACGTGATGAAGAACACGGTGGTATTTCGTGTTAAATCAACCTTAGCGATTAAGTTCAATTTTTTATCATATTATTTAAAGGTGAAGTGTTGACACCTATCTTAAATTATGATAATTTAAGTGTATAGAAATTAGCACTCAAAAACAAAGAGTGCTAACAAAAGAATAACATGGATTTGAAAGGGGACTTCAAAATGGAAACGAAACAATTTAAAGCTGAATCAAAACGATTATTAGATTTAATGATTAACTCTATTTATACACATCGTGAAATTTTCATGCGTGAGTTAATTTCAAATGCCTCTGATGCAATCGATAAAATTTATTATAAAGCCTTAACAGATGATACGTTAACATTCAATAAAGATGATTACTTCATTAAAGTAACAGCTGATCAAACTGCTCGTACGATTACATTATCAGATACGGGAATCGGGATGACTTTAGAAGATTTAGATGATAACTTAGGGGTTATCGCAAAAAGTGGATCATTAAAATTCAAAAAAGAAAATGAATTAAAAGATGGACATGACATTATCGGGCAATTCGGTGTTGGATTCTATTCTGCTTTCTTAGTGGCTGATAAAGTAACCGTTATTTCTAAAGCATTAGGAAGTGACCAAGCTTATAAATGGGAATCAAATGGTGCGGAAGGTTACACAATTGAACCATGTGAAAAAGAAACAGTCGGAACGGATATTATCTTAACTGTTAAAGAAAATAATGAAGATGAAAATTATGATGAGTACTTAACTGAATATAAATTAAAATCAATCATTAAAAAATATTCTGATTTCATTCGCTACCCAATTAAAATGGATATCATGTCATCAC
>JBOFCV010000065.1:0-6631 GCA_051646305.1 Turicibacter sp. | reverse complement strand
CACTAGATTGTAATAAAATAAATATAAAGTGAATTGATCTTTTTTACTTAATGTTTTAATATAAGGATTTGCACTCCAGTTTGGAAATTTTTGTTTCATATATGTTAATAGTTTTTTAACTTCTATTTTCTGATTCGGTTTCGGTAGTTTTAAAAATCGAAGTGTTGCATATAAGGCTAAATTCTCAATATACATGTATTCAATTTCTTTCTGATACTCATCAAATTGATCGTGATTTCTATAGTACATTTCAATACTTTCTAGCGCCGTATAAATATCAAATATCTTAGGACTCATTGAACTCATGATAGATCCTTCACGTTGAATGTAATGTAATAGTGACTCTTCTACGTAACTTACCGTTTGACTATGTAAAATGAGTTTTCCGGTTGTTGCTAAATCTTCATACCATAATCCAATAGGATATTGGATATCATGATCCATAAATAATGATTTTTTGTATAACTTATTCCAAGCACTTCCTGGACTAATTAATAACTGTCGCTTGTGATTGTCGTGACCATTTTTCAACCCATTTATAGGTTGAGAATAGTTTTGGCTTTCCCAGTCCATTGAAAAATCACACACCACAATATCCGAATCATCTGCAATTGCTTTGTTATATAATGTTTCATACATCGTCGGTTCAATGTAATCATCACTATCGATAAATCCAATATACTTGGCACTTGCATGTTTCATCCCTAGATTTCTTGCATCACTTAAACCACCATTTTCTTTCCTGATACATTGGAATAGGTCCGGGTAGTTTAAAACATAACGATCTATAATGTCTTGACTGTTATCAGGTGTTCCATCATTGACAATTAAGCACTCAATATCTGGTAATGTCTGTGCAACAATAGAATCTAAACAGCGCGGCAAAAATTCTTCTACATTATAGACTGGGATTATAATACTTACTTTTTTCATCATTTCCACCTGCCACATCATTTATCTATTCTTAAGTTTTCTGTACCACATTAACGTGTGCCTTGACTCATAAATTTTTTCTTGCAGTTTTTGTTTCGAATTTAAATTTGTTTTTAACACTAGATAATACTTATTTTTCTTCCAGAAGGGGAATTGCTGATCTAAATAAGACAAGAATTGAATGGTTATTTCATTGGCTAATCTAGTATCTTTTATATACGGAACTTTTTTAAGTTCATACATGATTTGTTTAATGGCAACATACTCAATTTCTTTTTCATAGTCGCCCATCATTTGATGACTATCATAATACGCTTTTATTTTACTTACTGCTTTTAACGTGTCGAGTATTCTTTCATCATACGTACTAGACACGTTATTCCATCGGTTAGCTAAATAATAATAGAGTGGTTCTTCACAAATACCCACACGGTCTACGTGACCTAGGAATGTTAACATAAAAACTAAATCTTCACTTCTCATATCGGTTGGAAAAACAACACCACTCCGTTTAAGCACTTCTGTTTTTATCAATTTATTCCAAGGGGCTGGATTGATTTCTGTTATTAGTGACGTTTCATTTTTCAATGAAACAATGTCACCCTTTATTTTTGGCATTTTAATCTGATATTGTTGATTAGAATCTTCAAAGCACTCCACATAGTCGCATAATACTAAATCAAGCGAATGCGTCATAGCTTTTGTTATCATTTTTTCTAACATATCTAAACTCAAGTAATCATCTGGGTCAATAAAGATAACATAAGGCGTTTGAGCTAAAGAAAGGCCTAAGTTTCTTGTTTTCCCTACCCCTTCATTTGATTTATCTATAACTGTTATGCGATTGTCTTTAAGTGCCCATTGTTGCAATTTTATTAATGTTTCATCTGTTGAGCCATCATTTATGGCTAACACTAAAAACTTGTCATATGTTTGATTCCTAATCGACTCAAAACAACGATCAATATACGGTGCTACATTATAAGCTGGGATTACAAGTGTTACTGTATCCATGTCCCATTCCTACTTTCTTAATATGATTCGTTTACCACGGACTAAAAATGCACGAAAATCTTTAAAGAATAAATAATATAGCCCAACATGTAAGATTAACAAGATAGTTCCAAGAATTGCGGCTCCAACAAACCAAATAAGTAAGTTAGGAACGCCTGATATAAAGACTTGATGCCACACGACATAACCGATGCCACCTAATATAAACGCGATTAATGTTCTGTTAAACACGAGTCGATAATAGTTCCATGCACTGATATGAAAGACTTTTTCATAGACTAAATTCGTATTTAACGCAAAATCAATAATAACATGCGTCAAAAACGTTCCCAGTAAAACCCCTGTTATCCCCAGCGGTTTAATTAATACGATAGATAACCCTAAATTTGAAAAAGCAGACCAATACGCAATTTGCTTACTTTCCTTAAATAAACCATTTACATTTCTGACAACCATAATGGGTTCACGGGAAACTAAATAATATAAATTAGCGGCAAACAAGAAGACTGCAAACAACGGCAAAATATATTGGGCATCTTTCATCCATAACAAGACAAAATCATTCATGACAATAAAAAGAATTGTCCCAACAATGGAACTTAAGAAAAATGAGAAGTTTACATATTCTAAAAAAGTTGAATATTTATGCTCTTCATCACTTGAAAATAAATGTCCAAAACTATCTACTGGTGCTTGAACGATGCTGAATAATATTTTCAATAGACTTGATGTAATTAAGTTATATGAATTATAAACATTGGCAAATAACGTGCCAATCACCGTCGATAACAAAATAGGATCAGTATTACTTAAAATAACACCGGATATTTTATGAGCAAATACATGTTTCGTATTTTCTATTGTCGACAAATCACGATCAGATTTATTATTTTTCAAATATGGATACAACTTGAACGCTTTAAATCTTGAATAGGCATATGACAAAATAGTAAGTACACCATCAACTAAGAGCGTTATGACTAGTGGAACACCCGATAAAGCCAAAACTAGAACTAACACTGAACGAATTAACATGATAATTTGGATTCCCACATTAATTTTATAATATTGTTGATCCGCCTGTACCACAATATTAGGCCCCATCAAGAAATAGGAAATAGCAACCGGGATTAACAGAATAAAGTAAATTCCATAAATCATTTCAGGTGAAACAAAGGTCTCCGTTTTTAGAAACAGTGGTTGGAAAAGACCAACTAACGTCCCTATAGCAAGGATAGCAACTCCCATTATCCTAAAGAGATAAATGGCACCATTATATAATTCAGTCACTTTTTTATTATCATTTTGTGCCAGTGGTCCGTATAGTTTTTGCTGTAATGCAATTCCAAATCCACCTTCAACGAGATTTAGAACTCCCATTATTTGTAGAAATGTTGAATACATCCCATTTATTGATCCACCATAAATCGTTGTAAATAAACTAAACTTTATAAATCCTAGAATCGGAAGAATCAGATTTGGAACGGTGTTGACTAACATATTTAAAAACGAGTGTTTTGTTCTCATAAATTCACCTCTCAAATAAACATAATTAGTATAATCATATCATAGTTTACCCTTTATTAACATAAAAAGACGCGTCGAAATATATAACGCAAGTGAAAATTATGGTAATAAAAAGCAAAAAAAGCAGGGAATTATCAAGTGATAATCCCCTGCTTTAAAATCTCATAAGACTTCTATACAATTGGATTCCCATTTTCATCACAAACCGGTAATCCCTCTACACCACATGTTGGTGCTGGCGGGTCGACTGGTGGTGGTGTTGGGTCTGGTTCCGGCTCTACTGGTGGTGTTGGGTCTACTGGTGGGTCTACTGGCGGTGGTGTTACTGGCGCTTCTTGACCTTTTGAAACAATAACTGTTATTGTTCCACTTGTCATTGATGACCCCACTCCTGAATAACTAATAATGCTTCCTTCTGGAAGACTAGGATGATATTGTCTTTCGCCTTCTACAACTGCAACCGTTGTTCCCATGCTAGCATTCAGTTCTTTAATTTTATTGACTAAATCACCGAATGATTTTCCAACATATCCATCTGGAATAATAATCGCTGCCTGTTTTCCTAAAGAAACGGTCACGATAATCTCTCCTCCAGAAATTGTACTTCCTGCTTGAGTATATGAAATAATCATTCCACTTGCAACATTTGCATCATATACCTCTTTTTTAACAACTGAGATGCTTAATCCCAACTCTGCATTTTTCCCATCGATGTACGCTTTAAAATCATTATATGATTTACCCACATAATCTGATGAAATAGTTACTTGAGCAGGACCTTTTGATTTATAGACTGTAAGTTGTGAATTCGGCTCTAAAATAGATCCAACTTCTGCATTAAACGCCCATAACCCTTGTGGTACTGAAGAATGCTTGTCATCTACATAATTTATTTTAATTGACGTTGCACTCGCCCATGAATTAATTTGATCTTTCGACCAATTTAACTTATTAAAGTCAGGTACTGAGATATTATCCATCACATCTACTGTTAGACTAGACATGTCACTCGCTTTCGTTAATGCTTTTACGCTTTGTGCTGTGACGCGACCAGCTTTTGCGGGGTTATATCCTGATTGATTCCATTGAATAACATTTACTGTTATTGGAATACCATTTGAATTCGCCCATTCTTTTGCTTTGGCTGCTGAATAACCTAACGATACCATATCAGGCATTAGGTTACGGCACTCTTCTGCTGATTGGTTTTCTGCTATTGAACAGTTCAAGCCTCTTTTAATAACGCCGACTGTAATTGAACTTACTTTAGAGACTGGTCGCTCTGCCCTTTCACTTTGTGAAACAACTTGACCGTTTTCTGCAGATGATACAAATCCTGATTGACCTTCAGTGATTTCATTAATGGTTATTTTAACACCATTTTGTTGTCCCCACTTCAAGACTTCATCTTTAGTCCATCCATCAGCCACAAAGTTAGGTACAAGCGGCGGTACAGGTGGAATATCACTTGGTAATGGTTCATTATAATATGATTTTACCCAATCTAATCCAAAATGAACAGAGTGTGGATTGTAATTAAACGTATACTTCATTTCAGGTTTTTTCAATCCTAGATTAATCATCATATTTTCTTTTGCATCTGCTACTGCTCCTTCAAATGGGAACGCATAACTTAATAACTTCTCATATCCTAAATCATAAATTCCACCATAATTTGCACTAATTGTCATATTTTTGAAGTGGATATAATTCATTGGATTATTACTTCCATATTTAGATACTGTATCCAATGCGTATTGGAATGACGAGGTAATTTGATTCACTGATATATTAGTTTCAACATTATTCCCTAATATCTCAATTACATTTAGAACTTCATTGATTGATTTGAATTCCGTTAAAACTTTAGCAATAACAGCCTTAATAACATCTTGTTGACTTTCAGCACGACCTAAGTCACCATTAGACAGCGTCTTACGATGTCTTGCTAACGCTAAAGCTTGCTCTCCATTAAGTAATTGATACCCTTTTTCTACATAAACAAGGTCCTTACCAAATTCACGATCACTATTTTGTTCAACAATTGTTTGTGGAACATACATATAAACTCCACCTACTGAATCAATTAACTCAACAAACCCTTTAAAGTTAATTTTTACATAGTAAGGAATATCAACGTCTAACCAATTTGATACTGTATCGAGAACACATTCTGTTCCCCCATTGTTTGAATGGGTAATTTTATCTTTTTTATTATTGAAACATGCAATTGGAACATAAGAGTCACGTGGAATTGATGTCATTGTAACAGCCAATGTTTGTGGATTTACAGTTGCTAGAATTAATGAGTCTGCTAAAGCCTGACTTCCTAATCCTTGTTTGGGTGAATCAACCCCCATCAACATGATAGAAAATGGTTTATCCGTTAAGGCTCCGAAATCTTTATCTGTCTCAGGTTTTACTTCTTCCTTAATAACTGTTTCAATTTCCGCTAACACACGAGTTTCAGTTTCAATTTTTTCAAATCCTAATTGTTCTTGGAACTGTGTAACATAGGTATCCCCAATAATAATGGCATCTAAATCACCTTCATATAATTGGTGAACTAACTCGAATGGCATATCAATTTTTTCTAATGTTACATTATCTGCTAATTTATTTTTATCTAGGAATGAATCAATATTATCTAATACTTCTTGTTTCGATATATTTAACATCCCAATTTTTTTATTTGCTAAATCACTTGCTTCGCTAATATCGCTTTCTGACATAGTAACCAAGCTATAATTAATAACTTTATCTTGAGTTGTCATACTATCTAATGACTTGTAAACAGACATATTTACATATACGGTGTATGAAGTAATTGAAATAAACACAACAGCCATGACTGTCATGACTAAAGTCCCAATTGTTTTATTGTTTTTTAACATATATAAACCAAACATTAAAAGAGATAAAAATAAAAATACTAAAATTAAATCGATGTTTAGTCGTAGCATTGAGCTAAATCCCGAATACTTATTTAAATAGACGATATTTAAAATAACAGGAATAATTGGACTGATTAAAATCGCTAAAACAATATACTTTGAAATTGGTTTTTTTAATATTTTTGCTAACTGGTCCATTTTTCCACCCCCCTATTGAATTTCGATTAGAACTAATTGACGTTCTTTTTCGACTAATACAAATC
>JBOFCV010000078.1:0-4640 GCA_051646305.1 Turicibacter sp. | reverse complement strand
ACATGAATTCCTTCTAACTTTAAAACATCCGCTGCGGCTAATACTTCACTAACCGGTAGACCCGATGCAACAACTGTGATGTCTTGCCCCTCTCTTAATAGAACCCCTTTACCGATTTCAAACTTGTATCCTTCTACATTATTAATGACAGGTACAGGTAAGCGACCAAAACGCATATAAACAGGCCCCTCAAATTCAACTGCTGCCTTTACCGCTGCCTTCGTCTCAATATCATCCGAGGGATTAATAATAACCATTCCAGGAATTGTTCTCATCAAGGCAATATCTTCATTACATTGATGTGTCGCCCCATCTTCTCCAACTGAAATCCCTGCATGAGTGGCACCGATTTTAACATTTAAATGTGGGTAACCAATACTATTTCTAACTTGTTCAAAAGCACGTCCCGCTGCAAACATCGCAAATGAAGAGGCAAATGGAATCATCCCCGTTGCAGCAAGTCCAGCTGCAACGCCCATCATATTACATTCTGCAATTCCACAGTCAATGTGGCGATCTGGAAATTCTTTTTTAAACGTAATGGTTTTAGTTGCATGAGCTAGGTCGGCATCAAGTACGACAAGGTTGTCATATACATGACCAAGTTGCGCTAAACTAGCTCCATAACTATCACGCGTTGCTATTTTTTTAACGTCCCCCATCTTACTTCACCTCCAAAATTTCTAACTCATTATCTAAATCACTCATAGCTATTTCATATTGCTCTTTATTTGGAGCAGCCCCATGCCAATTCGCATTATTCTCCATAAACGAAATACCTTTACCTTTAATCGTCTTAGCAATAATAACAGTTGGTTTTCCTTTTACTTCTCTTGCTTTAGCGAAAGCTGTTTCCATTTCATTAAACGAATGACCATCAATTAATATAACTTCAAAGCCAAAGGCTGCAAATTTTTCATCAATTGGATACGGTGAACAAACGTCTTTGATATTTCCATCAATTTGAAGGCCGTTATTATCAACAATTACACATAAATTATCTAAGTTTTTATGTGATGCAAACATACTCGCTTCCCACACTTGACCTTCTTGTAATTCTCCATCACCAAGTAAAGTATAAACACGATAGTCTTTATGTTGTAATTTAGCTGACAAGGCCATTCCCACAGCAACCGAAATCCCTTGTCCTAACGAACCACTTGACATATCAACGCCAGGTACCCCTTTCATATCTGGATGCCCTTGTAAATATGACCCAACTTTTCTTAATGTTTTTAAATCATCGACTGGGAAAAATCCACGATGCGCAAGTGTTGAATATAACCCCGGTGCCACATGTCCTTTAGATAAAACAAAGCGATCTCTTGCATCATTTTTAGGATGATTCGGATCAATATTTAATTCTTTATAATATAAGTAAGTAAATAAATCAGCTGATGATAACGATCCACCAGGATGTCCCGATTTTGCATGATAAACAGCGTCAATAATTCCTCTTCTAATTTGATTCGCAATTACTGATAAATTTAGATTAGTCATCTTACACCCTCCTTGTGTTTTAAAGCAGTTTAAGTTTATTTGCTAAACCTTACTTGGCTTCAACACTTTCCCAATCTTTTAAAAACTTTTCAATTCCTGATGAAGTTAATGGATGAGAGATCATTTGAGCAATCACAGCGTAAGGAATTGTTGCAATATGGGATCCAGCTTTAGCCACTTCAAGCACATGAACAGGGTGTCTAACACTTGCTGAAATAATTTCAGATTGTAAATGATGCACATTAAAAATTTCGACGATATCTTTAATTAACTGAACACCATCTTGACCTAAATCATCTAATCTCCCTAAGAATGGGCTAACATACGTTGCACCTGCGCGTGCAGCTAATAACGCTTGAGTTGCCGAGAAAATTAATGTGACATTCGTCTTAATCCCTAGTGCTGTAAGTTGTTTTGTCGCCTTCAATCCTTCAGCACACATTGGAATTTTAATGACAATATTTTTATGGATTTTTACTAATTCTTTAGCTTCTAACACCATGACTTGTGAATCTAATGAAATAACTTCAGCCGATATTGGACCATCTACAATCGAGGTAATTTCTGTCACAACCTCTTTAAAATTACGCCCCTCTTTTGCAATTAAAGATGGATTCGTTGTGACTCCACAGATGACACCTAAGTCATTCGCATTTTTAATATCTTCTACATTAGCCGTATCAATAAAAATCTTCATCTTTTAGCTCCCTCATTTATTCATAATTTTCCTGATATCTAAATTTCATTAGATACCAGGATATTTTTGTATAAAAACCTAACAATAAGACCAAACTAATTTATCTGAACTAATCTATTTATTTTTGCCCATAGTAAGCTGTTGGACCATGTTTACGATAGAAATGTTTATTCAATAACGGTTGTGGCATTGCACTCAAATCATTTACCAACACACGTGTATGATAGGCCATCGTCGCAACTTCTTCTAATACCACTGCATGATGTACCGCATCTATAGGACTGTTTCCCCAGCTAAATGGTCCGTGATTTTTAACAAGAACAGATGGAATGTAATCAGGGTTTAAATCCTTAAAACGTTCCACAATCACTTTACCTGTCTCACATTCATATGAACCTGAAATTTCTGACTCGTGCATATCCCGCGTACATGGAATTTCTCCCCCAAAATAATCTGCATGTGTTGTCCCATATGGCATAATCCCCATCCCACATTGTGACCAAATAGTTGCAAATTGAGAATGTGTGTGGACAACTGATTGAATATTTTTAAAACTTTTATAAAGTTCTAAATGGGTATCCGTATCTGAAGATGGTTTTAGGTTTCCCTCAATAACTTCTCCATCCAAATTAACAACTACCATATCTTCAACACGCATCAACTCATAATCTACGCCTGATGGTTTAATGACAACTAACCCTTTTTCGCGATCAATCCCTGAAACATTACCCCACGTAAACGTCACGAGTCCATACTTTGGCAATAACATATTAGCCTCAAACACTTCTTGTTTTAAAGTTTCTAACACGATACCGCCCCCTATTTTAATTTCCAAGCTAAATCACTTAAGAATAAATCTCTTTTCAATTCATTAATCGTTGTTTCTTTATTGATATGAACAAATTCAATATCCATAATTTCTGCCCAGTCTCTCATATGATCAGCATTTAAATCAAAGCTTAAGACACTATGATGGGCAGCCCCTGATACAATCCATGCCTCTGCAGAAACTTGTAAACTAGGTAATGCTTTCCACATCACACGGGCAACAGGTAGGTTAGGCATTTCATAGGGTTTAACAGCTTCAATATCATTAACAATTAAACGAAGTCTTCCTCCCATATCAATTAATGAAGCAACAATCGCTTGACCTTGTTTTCCATCAAACACGAGACGTGCAGGTGCAGTGCGATTACCAATTCCTAATTCATGCACTTCAATCGTTGGCTTTGTCTGTCCAACAGTTGGACAAACTTCAAGCATGTGAGACCCTAAAACTAATTCATTTCCAGGTGCTAGATCATATGTATAATCTTCCATGAAGCTTGTTCCTTTTCCTAATCCTTGCGCCATTGATTTCATAATATGCGTTAAAGCAGATACTTTCCAATCTCCTTCTCCACCAAATCCATAACCTTGTGCCATTAAATCTTGGCAAGCTAACCCTGGTAATTGATTTAATCCATATAAGTCTTCAAATGTTGTTGTAAAAGCACCATAGTTTCCAGCTTCTAAGATTGATTTCAATCCAATTTCTATTTTAGCTTGATATCTAACTTGCTCTAATTGTGTTGTTTTAAGCGTATATTTTTTTTCATAATTAGCGATTAATTCATCAATTTGAGCTTCAGTCACTTCATTTACTTTTTTAACTAAATCTCCAACAGCGCGTGTATTAACTGACCATCCTAATTTAATTTCAGCCTCTACTTTATCTCCTTCAGTAACAGCGACCTCACGCATGTTATCTCCGAAGCGAATAACTTTTAAGTTTTTACTTACCGCAGCCCCAACAGCACTACGCATCCAATCTCCAATTTTGATACGCACGATTTCATCTTCCCAATAACCTACAACAATTTTACGACTTTTGCGAAGACGTGCTCCAATAAACCCATGTTCACGATCCCCATGTGCCGATTGGTTTAAGTTCATGAAGTCCATGTCAATTTCATTTAACGGAATGGTTCTATTATATTGTGTATGTAAGTGTAACCATGGTTTACTTAATTTCGTTAACCCTGAAATCCACATTTTTGAAGGTGAGAATGTATGCATCCACGTGATAATTCCTGCGCAATTTTCATCATAGTTTGCATCTAAACAAACGTTAGTAATTTCTGATGGTGTTGTCACAATCGGTTTGAATACAATAGTTGCTGGGACATGCGGATCAAGATTTAATCCCTGTGCCATGATTTGTGCATGATCACTTACTTGCTTTAAAACGTCTTCTCCATATAAATGTTGACTACCAGTAATAAACCAAAATTCATATTTTTTCAATTCTTTCATTATTTATACCCTCTCTCCAAGCCCTAAGCTTTTATCGCATTTTTTTTAATTTCTTTTAAACGTTTCATCACATTATTCGTTCCACGACCAAAGTAATCATGTAAGTTAGTATACTCTGCATATAAACGATCATAAGCCTCACTATTTT
>JBOFCV010000034.1:0-4197 GCA_051646305.1 Turicibacter sp. | reverse complement strand
GAATCAGGTGGAAAGTTGGAATCTGAAGCTTTTATAAAAGAAAAATTTCCTGAATTAAAGCAAGATAAAGTCATCAGCCTCGAAGCAAAATTGTTTTAACACTCCCCAATAAAAAAAGACATGAAGTAGATAAAGTCTTTAAATTGTTTCCAATAAGTTAAATCCACTAGACAAGCATTGTTTTAACTGTTAAAGAATCGTTATCGAATCCAAAGAGTCGTTAGGTGTGTTTCTTACCTAATGTTCCCAATATTATACCAAAGGTAGATGAACTAGCAGACCCGAGTAAATACAGGCCAATAAACTGTATGCTTAACATATACAAGTTAATTAATAAACCGGTAACTCATGATTTCGCGGAATAAAGTTGAGCTCAACGGATCCTCCGGAAGACCATCTGGATACAAAAATGAATTTCGGGCACAAAGGTGCAAACTCAAATTCATAAAAACCAATTAATGAACCATAAGTTCGCATTAAAGTCAATGCTGGCCGATATCGAAAAGGCTTATGGCTCAAAACCAATGTCTGACCAAAAGTATATTTAAAAAAGCTAGGAATCTTTAAAGGGTACACTAGTTTTATTGAACACCTGGTAGATAATTGGTCCATCCAGTTGAACTACAAAAGGTAGTCCATTGGTGAGGCAAGTGGAATGAGGAATGCTAAAGGGTGAAAACTTGTCTCAGTACTCTTTGTACTCAATATGGAACCTTTAAGTAAAAAAGGTACTTGATACCTGACTCCTAAAATGCAAAGCTTAAACCAACTTGAAGAACAAGTAATATGAATGACAAGAAAAGAAAAGAACTAATAACATGTGTATGGAGAAACAGCTCACACCGGGAACACATATTTTCATTTTGCAAGGTTAGTATGCAATTCGTGGCATATAAAGACATAAGGATGGGTTTGCCTGGAAATGCATACATAAATCTTACAATGACTACAAGAAATACATCTCGATGCGCAAAAGAACATTTTATGAGACATTTAGTACGCCAATATTGCAAGTCTTATAAAAACCTATTCGATACCGCAATAAAACTGCTAGACATTCAATGAATGAGCATTATACAAAGATTGATAGAATAATTACATTTAGAATTCTTCATAAGCTAGTTATCAGAATGTCTATCCCCGATTTTTCAAATAATAAGCTAGGAGGTCAGGGGAGGGTTGTGCAAATAGATGAGACCATGCTAACTTAAAAAGCAAGTCGCATATAGGACGTTATCCAAATAATAGAACGGAAGCATCGTGTATTTTTGAGGTCTCATCAGGGATTCAAAAAGTATTTACAACAAACATTCCTAACAAAAGGCCACAACATTGATACCGATAATATGTTCGCAGGTGGCATCAAATAGTATTATAGGACTGAGAAACATCGATCATACATTAGTCTATCCAACTATGACTTTACGCATGATTGTGTTTGTCATAAACATGAGTTTGTGAATCATTTTACATTGGTTAATACAAAAGCTGTAGAAATCTTCAATAACGTTATAATATGCGGGATTAAGATGAGAAATGGTGTAATTACATCAAAAAGATCAGATTTATTGAAGGAAACATGTTGGTTATACGACAATTCTAAAAATTTATACGAAGCAGTATTATGTTTAATTAAATTTAATTTGAGTGGTTAACTATCTTTACGTTCTTATTTTATCTTTATTTGTGTTTTATTTGTTTCTTTGGCCTTGGAGAAAAACATGTACTTGATCCAAAAATTTAATAATTCCTTAGGCGTTTTGTCAATAGAGTCAGGAGAAGACTGGTCCGACGATTCAACCGCTGTTTACGACAACTTTACGCCTTTTTCTAAAGAAAGAGGAAACTCTCAAGACAATGATGTTTTGGTTGAATTGTTGCGCGAGGATATTGGGCAAAAAGTCAATGCAAGTAAATCTGCTGCTAACACATAAGTATACAGTCGACATAGAAGAATCATTTAAGAACATGTTGGTTATAAGTACTTAGGTGTACTCGATGACGAAATGACCGAATCATGCTTGAAGCCAAGACAAAGGTCTATGAATGGATATGTGATAGGCCAGACAAGCTCAATGATAAAAAAATCTGGTAGATTAATGAACATGCATTGTCATTGATGAAATATTGCGTTGGTCTTGTCTAGTTTGAACCAACCGAGCTAATAGGCCTGTATAAAAACAAGTGAACTATCATCAGAGTGAACCGAATCCACTGTCAGGCTCCCAATATCTAACGGCTGCATCTACCCGTTCGGATATAGGAAGAGTACTAGTGAATGCAAGTTATAAAGGCGAGCACATCTTGTTGGCTATGTAGGATTTTCTTAACAAATAAAATAAACTTGCTCAAGAAAAGCAGCTATCCTAGAGGTCAAGGGGGAAAAGGGCACCCAACTGGATCTTATATGGGAATACTTAGCCTCTAAGGTGATTATAACATCCAAGAAGGTGATATTGTGAAGGCTCAGATTTAAAAGTAATTAAATATGCTATACGAAAAGATCAGTGTAAAATGCCATCACAACATCTTATTCCAGGCAAGAAATTGCCTATATGTAGATGTTTAGAACTCTTAAATATGGTTAAAGAATGAAAACATCACACCACAAGCGGAAGGCTTGTATTGTCATTTCCAGGACAGAAATGTGTTTTACGACCAGGGTCGTGGCATCTGCCACCACTGCAAGAAAAGCACAAAGACTGTTGACCACTTGGCAACTAGATGTGATCGAATGTGGCACATGATTATACCAGACGCCACAATCTGGCATTTAAATATTTGCATCTAATGGCATGCAGAAGTTTTTGATCCTAGAGAAATGAAAAGCTCAAGACTCAAAAAGTTTTTTTCAACTAGACAATGCAAGAATCATTGTGGATTCGATAATTTTTACAGATACGCAAGTCCAGTATAACAAGCCAGACATAGACATTTTCGACAAGAAGCAGAATTTGATAACTATTATGGAAGTGGGAATAACTTCACAAATTACCACAAATCAAAGGAAGTAAAAAATTTTACAAGTATGATTAGCTGGCGAACAAATTAAGTAAACCTACAAATGCAAAACAAGGATTATTCCTTATATCTTAACATGGGATTGTATTGCTATAAAATCCCACAAGAGCTATTGAAAACTCTTCGGAGTTAAGAATTTTTTGAGACCTATATTCAATCTATATTCTCAAGAGAACAACTGAAAGCAATCTGACTGGCTTTTGAAGATATAGTAATCTTGGAGGTGATAGTCGAGATCAGCTTGATATGAAAGCGATAAAAAAGCCCTCACTGAAAAAAGAAAAGGAATTGTGAGACAGAGAATAAGGCCCAGAGAACCAAATCACCGATCAAATAGAAAAATAGAAAGGAAAGATTGGAAGATCGAACTACTAATTCTATCTTTGCATCATTAAATAAATCGATAACACCCTACCATAGTGAATTATGACAAGCTGAAACCAGTCTTCAATAAATAATTCTAAATCTAACAATGGGAATTGTTGTAGGGGTTGGATGTAACCTGTTTAACATCCTTATTATGATTCCCAACTAGATCGAATATAATGTCATTATTTAATGAGCTCTTATATAATTTTTATGTATAATTTTGTTATATTGTAAAACTATATCTACCCATCTGCGATATAGAGTAAACTTGATTAGTGTCTACTACTGTTTTTATCAAATATAATTGTTAATTCATGTTTTAGTCTTCATATATTTGCTTTAAGCTTAATACATTCGTCAATCTCTGGATGATAATGTAATTGAATCAATGAAAAACCAGCAATACAATAATTTTTAAGTCAAAAATAACATAGATGTTTTATAAACAAACGCATCTATTGTCCTACTAAGTTATTGTTAACGTTAAATTTCATGAAAATTAGCTTAGATATATATCATCTTACGTTTTATATAACCTATTTAACGGTTATGATCTAATCCAGATCATGGATTTCGTAAATAAAAAAAAAACGACATGTTTATTTATTACCGCTTACAACACTACAAGAAATTAAATCCGATAACTACTTACAATGGCAAACACACCCATAGATCCTCATATGTAATAATTAACATCCTGGGAAACACCCACACCATACCTACGTAGAGGCTTCGGTTACGAGAGATTTACCTGGGCCAAGGTTAAATGCCCCGCACAATGCTGACGAGCGACGCCCACCTGTTCTC
>JBOFCV010000030.1:0-3815 GCA_051646305.1 Turicibacter sp. | reverse complement strand
ACTACATTCGTTTCTAGAAACATAACCGCATCACCAGTTACTGTCCCTTTTCAAACATTTTTCGATGTTTTACTTGAGACTTCTTCTAGAACTTTCATAGAAGCCCTGTTTAAGTCGTCGATTAACTTATTGTAGTTTTTTTCAACTACAATTATGTTCATTTCATAGAACAAGTTAATCTTTCGCGTAAATTCATTGTACAGTTTGGAGCAACTGTCAGACTCCATAACTATGAATTTCGCGGTAGACAAGTCTTTTTTCTCCAAAGTTTGGAAGACTAAATGTCTATGTTTGTAGCTATATTTAACATACTTTTTAATTACATTGTATGTATATCCGTTTGCCTCAAGCTCTATAATAAAATCTTTCATTGATTTTTTATAGGCCCTTTTGCAACTACTATTTCTTAGTAGCCGGATATTTTCACCCGTTATCCAACCGAACTTGATAGAGTTTTTTACTTCACTATCAGGGTGTAAATATAGCTCTCTCTTATCAGGTTTTTGATAGAGATTATACGCTAAGAGTCCAGGTTGTAAAATTGGATCTACTAAATAGATACTTAAATCTAAAAAGTTCAATTTTTTAACCGCTCTTACGTATGTGAACTTAAGTGATGGAGTCATGTTTTGCATGTACTCGAACATCAACTTGAAGTTCTCTTCGGAATTACAAACGATAAGTATATCATCCAAATATCGTTTATAGAGAATAGGTTTCTCTATTACTTCAAACATTTTTAACTCATAGAAGAGCATAAAAAGGTTGGCAAAGGATGGAGCGACGTTACTCCCCATAGCTGTCCCTTTGACCTGTTTATATGATTTATTATCATACATAAAGTAATTGTTCCGAAGAACCCAGGATAGAAGTCGGATGATAACTATAGATAAATAGTTATCACATCCTTTCAGAAGGAGGAGTTTACGTATTGTACGTAACCCCTCTCCGATATCTATATTGGTGTACATAGATTCTACGTCTATACTGTATATCAGGGGATTTTCGATGAGGTTTAACTCATCTACTTCTTTCACCACCTGAAGTGAATTTTCAACAATCCACTCACAGTTTTTCACATATGGCCACAATTGTTTATGTAGCCATATTGCCACTTCAGTAGTTACCCAATTGTAATTGGGAACAATCGGTCTGGTTTTGACCGGGTTTTTATGAAGTTTTGGCATGACGTAGAACTTAGGCACCTCAAATGATTTTTCTTTCAACCTTTCTGGTTTGAAAGGTAACTTTTTTAAATCATTGATTGCGAAACTAAGTTCCGACCAAATTCTAAAAAGATCAATAGATTCTACCTCTTCATAGGTAGTCTGATCATTTAGGTGAGCCATCACTTGGTTATTATACCAAGTGAGTGGCATTATTGTCAAACCCATATTTTTATCTGCATTTTTTATTATCAGATTTTTACTGATTAAAAAATCAGTAACAGGTTTGAACAATTTTTCCCTAAAGTCTTTTCTATCGCAAGATTTCTCAATACGATTAGAATAAATTACAGATAAATTATTTAGATATTTGGTATCTAATTTCATTGTAATTAGATGGTTTTCAATTTGATTTTTCATTTTTAGAAAATTACAAATAGATTGATTTTTATTTATTTTTTGATAAATAAAATTACCACCAAGACTTAATAGTTTTAATATATTAGCTGGGATTTCATCCAAGCTAATATTATTAATATTATTCAATTTTGATTTATTAAATTTAATATTAAAACTATAATTTTTAGAACAAGAAAAATACTTTTTAGAGAATTTATTCAAACTTTTCGGGTTCTTACTTTTCCCCTGTACTTTGGTCTTCAATTTTTGCCTGATACTAGGCTCCAATGTGTTTTTGTTACTAGTAATTTGGGTCTGTGACTCTTCTTTTTCAGAGTTGCCCAACTTTAAGCCTGCAATAGCGTCTTGCATGTTTCTTGCGGTATGTAGGACTGAATTAATAATGTCGGGAGAGATATCTACTCGACTGTCCATACATATACCAACTAATTTGATAGCCAGAACGTAGTCGTAATTCTCAAAAACGAACTCTAGTTCTTTCACCATGGCTGCCGCTATATTCTTTTTAGCGGCCTGAACTCCAGACTGTAACTGTGTGGCTAGATTGCCTAGTCTTTGGAGCTCAGTTGCCTCAATCCTTTCCATAAAGAACTGTGACAGCATTTGTTGCAGGATGCTACCTGCGCTGTCACTTTGTTCCGTCTGACTACATGTTCTTTTTAGTCCTTTTAGTTGACGGAACATGTTCTTAGCTTCGTTCAAGGAGGCTTGTTCCATCTCCTCGAACTTCCGGAAACCAGTGTATCTTTGGGATAACTGTGTGGACCAGTTGTATATCCTTTCCAGTTCGCATAGAAGTGCAGATTGATTAAGGTGGGCTACACCATTTAGGCCACTAGTTTTGCATTGTAATAATTTTCTCATGACTCCTACCCTCGCCGACTCTTCTTCAATTATTTCCATTTCCATGAGGGTAGTTTGTGAGTGCTTATATACTTTTTTTTTCTAGAAAATTTGGTTTTTTCTAAAGAATTTTAATCATAGTACATAATTAAAAAGTCAATTTTAGATTGATTCTAAATTCAAATTTGTACTTTATAATTTAAAATTACTTAATTTAATAATTAGTTTGACGTTTTATCAAATATCAATTTTTGATTGATGTCAAATTATCAAATTAATCATTTTGAGGAGAAACGATAAAGAAAAAAAATTTTTTAATTTTTTTATATATTTTTTTTCCTTTAGATTATAAAGATTAATTTTTTGTTAAAATTTATAAGTCTTTTAAAACAAGTATATACTAAGAATTTAGATTGTATAATATTTTTTGTATTATTATCCGTTATTCTTATTTGAGAATCATTTTATACACTAGTATGTCTATTTTTTGTAGACTACTTTGTATTCAACATTGATTTTTGAACTTAGTTGTTAATTATGATTGTTACGAGGAAAAATCAATTCAACAGCTATTATAACTTCGTACATTAGTTAGACAGTAACTAGAGTTAGAGTTTAAAAAATATATTTAGCAGTTTCGCTAATGTACTGGTGTTATATACCATTACCCCATGACTGAAAGACCTATAGGAAACCGGGTTCGTCACTTCCACGGTTTCGACGACGCTCATCAGTCCAGGTCTCATGTGATAAGTCATAGATAGATGTATATTAAAAACACATCTATTTATGTGTATCTTTTTGGGAGTACATTATAGATAATATCAATATACCAGTGTTAGTTCAGTTTTTCCAGAATTTCAGTTTTTCTGTTAACTATTTGAACTATTGGTACCTACTGTATCTGCTTTCGTAGTACTTAGTAGGTACCTATTCCATATTAGGGTTACCTAATTGGTTTTGGTATATTGTAATGCTATTGAGTATTTGATCCATTTCGTGGATCTATTCAGCATTCCTACTAAGTAAATAATAAATCATTTTTATTATTATACAATATCAAACCCGGATGACTCCTTTCGGTTTTAGTCCGGTAGATAATTATCTATAGTTCTTTTGGAACTAATACTGTGGTGGAACAGTATGTGGTTTTTAATCACATGTCCTCCCATCAGGCTCAACCTCTTGGGAGATACTCCATTTCTTGTTGGCCTTTATGGGTTACACTCCATCTTAGGCCCGAATCTACTACATTCGTTTCTAGAAACATAACCGCATCACCAGTTACTGTCCCTTTTCAAACATTTTTCGATGTTTTACTTGAGACTTCTTCTAGAACTTTCATAGAAGCCCTGTTTAAGTCGTCGATTAACTTATTGTAGTTTT
>JBOFCV010000559.1:0-4220 GCA_051646305.1 Turicibacter sp. | reverse complement strand
CAGGTTTAATTGTTGAATACAATCCGTTTCATAATGGTCATTTATATCATCTAGAAGAAAGCAAACAACAAACAAATGCTGATGTTATAGTGGTCGTTATGAGCGGTCATTTTACCCAACGGGGTGAACCAGCCGTGCTAAACAAATGGGAACGAACGAAAATGGCACTTTTAAACGGAGCCGATCTTGTAATCGAGCTACCTTATGTTTATAGTTGCCAACACGCCGACCTATTTGCAAAAGGTTCGGTTTCTATTTTAACACATTTAAACGTATTTGAATTAGTTTTTGGTAGCGAAAGTGGAAATATTGATGAGCTCTCACAACTTGAAACCCTTACAAATACTAAAGACTTCCAAAATAGACTAAAGAATTACTTAAATCAAGGCTATAGTTTACCAAATGCCAACAAATTAGTCTTAGAAGAATTACAACAAGATACAAGTATTGCCACTTTACCCAACAACACACTCGGTCTTTATTATATGCGCGCGATTAATCAATTGAACAGCTCCATCATTCCTGGGACCGTTTTGCGTTTGCATAGCCAATATAACGAAACAAATCCTAATCATCATCATATTGCCTCGGCAACATCTGTCAGAAATTTAAGAGAAAACCAATCACCTTACAGCTCATATGTACCTGAAACGGTGGAAAAAATTTTAGATGAGCATACAGCTAAAACCGGCGTTTTCCATACATGGGAGGCCTATTTCCCCTTTCTCAAGCAAAAGATTTTGACATTGACTCCAACGCATTTAAAATTGATTCATGATGTGGAAGAAGGGATTGAAAATCGTCTTTATGGCGCGATGCTTAAGAGTTCTAACTTCTCTGAATTTATGAGCCACGTCAAAACAAAGCGCTACACAAGCACGAGAATCCAACGTATTTGTTGCCATATTTTAACGCATACAACCAAGAGTTTCATTTCTGAAATGGATTTAAACACCGGTGCTCCATATGTTCGAATTCTTGGAACGACGAATGTGGGCCGTCAGTACTTAAAATCGATCAAGAAAGACATATCTGTTCCTATTTATAGCAAATTTGATTCAAATGGCCACAAAGCTTTAAAACATGAGCAAAGTGTGACCGCTGCCTATAGTGCAATTTTGCCTGAACCTTATTGCACGGAGTTAAATAAGCGTGAATTTTCACAATTTCCGCTTCATATTGATTAGCATATCAATACCTCATCTATTTAAAATAAGGTATAATAAATACAGTAAAACATCTAAAAGAACAACTTGAGTTCAACTCGATTGAAAATAAAACCCATATAAAGGAGAAGACATATGAGTATGAAAGAACAAATCAAAGCGTCAATTGAAGCGTTAATTGACCCAACAACAGACTTAACTTTAAAAGAAACAAATAGTATTCGTCACTTCGTCGTGGATGAAGAAAATTCGATTGTCACGTTAATCATTGGCATCGAAGAAATCGGTGGCTTAGCTGAAAAAACATTATCTCGCCAATTAGCTAAAGTGGTTAAAATCGATTATAAATTTAAAGGAATCAAATTACAATTTGAGGCACTTGCACCCGCCCAAGATACCTCTTTATTAAATAAAAAACGTGAGATTAAATACATCGCCATTACATCAGGTAAAGGTGGCGTAGGAAAATCAACTGTCACTGCTAATATTGCTGTTGCCTTAACGCGCCTTGGGCGTAAAGTCGGAATTATCGATGCGGATATTTACGGACCAAGTATCCCTCATTTATTCGATATGAAACGTACGGGATTTAACACCGCTCCTGATAATAAAATCATTCCCCCTAAAGCTTTAAATATTCCCCTTATCTCAACTGAATTCTTCTTAGAAGATGATCAACCGTTAATGTGGCGCGGTCCAATGCTTAACCGTATGTTAAATCACTTCTTCAATGATGTGTCTTGGGAAGATGATATTGAGTACATGCTAATCGACTTACCACCAGGTACGGGTGATGTAGCCATCGATATTCAAAAATTAATCCCTGAAGCACATGTGATTGTGGTCACAACACCCCATCCAACCGCTTCACACATTGCCATTAAATCAGGTTACATGGCTCAAAAATTAAATCACAACATCTTAGGTGTTGTTGAAAATATGTCTTACTTTGTAAATCCTGTGAACCAATCTCAAGAAGCTATTTTTGGAGCAGGAGGCGGACAAGCAGTTGCTGACCAACTCATGGTCGATGTATTAGCTCAACTTCCAATTGGACAACCTCAAAATAGCCACTCAATTTATGCAACAAATGAAGAAACAGGAATTTTATTCCTAGGACTTGCTAATAAAATTATTAAAGCCTTAAAATAATAGCTCAGGTGAATTTGTCTCCTTAATTGGAAGATAAATTCACCTTTTTTTATATTCACTTCTTTTATATGGATTATTTTACCATATTTAAACACTTAACTACCTAATTGCGGTATAATAAAGGTCACACTAGATAGGAGGAACTTGATTGCTAACCATTACTACCAAACAAACACCTATTATATCTGAACAAATTAAACAAATTCGTGAGCAACGTGTGTTCCAACATAAAACATTGCAGCAACTTTCAAAAAACATCTGTACCGCATCCTATTTATCCCGTATCGAAAAAGGCCTAGTCAATCCGAATCCAGAACTCATCATAAAACTTAGAGAAGCCTTAAACTTATCGATTTCAAATCAGATAAAAACTAACCATCAGCCTAACTGGTTGACCACTTTTAATGCAGCTATTCTCCAACATAATGAGCCCCTTATTCACTTCCTAGCAAATAGCACGCAAAACCTATTGAGCTACCAGGAGCATTTATTAAAATTTATTCAACATACACTTGATGAGCAACTCGTGGAAGCAACCCGACTTTATGAGTTATTATACAAACTTAAAGCTATTTTCTCGCGTCATGAATTGCAAGCTTACGAACATTTTAGTGGCGTCTATTTTATGAAGTTAAATCAGGCTTCACAAGCACTGACCGCCTATACACGTTCACTTGAACTAAGCGATAACTTGAAATTTGATGATCCCCTTTTACTTTTAAATCTAGGCCTTTTACACTCACAAATGGGAAAAGATGTGTTAGCTATCGAATCAATTTCTAGTGCACTTACCCTTTTCACCACTCATCACTATGCCAAATACAAAGTGGACGCAACACTTAGTCTGGCTAATATTTACACCCGACACCATTTGTTTGAAAAGGCTGATTGCTTACTTACACCACTTCGGGATCTATTAGAGTATCACGATTCTTATGATCAAATGCCGTTATTACTTGAATCCTTGGGACTACTTTCCTATCATAATCAATCGTATAAATTAGCTGAATCATATTATAAGCAATCCATTTCTCTTCATTCTTTTCCGCAGTCAACTTATGGTCATTTAGTTGAGTTATATTTTCATACACATCAGGTGAACAAGCTACAAAAGCTATACACGCAGTTAGAAAATTTGAAATTTTCAACCCCAAGTGCTGCTACGATGAAGCTGAAATATTACAAGTTTCTATCACACGATCATCCCCCTGAATTATTTAGAATTTTTCTCCAACAAGAGGCAATCCCCTATGTCAAAAGCGCCTTTATACACGACGATTTCCACCTTTATATGACATCACTTTCCAGTTATTATGAAAAGAAAGGCAAATATAAGAAAGCATTTACACTTCTACAACAAATAAAGCCATTTTAAGTTTTCTTAAACTAACCTTTATCCATATTCATTTATTTAAGTCCATTCTATCTCAAAATCGACAAATTATTTTTTGTATTTTTTATATAATTAACCTACTTAAGAGATCGAAAATAATTTTATTATATTTTGAAAGGATGTGACAAGATGAAGAAATTGTATATTCAATATAGTTACACAAATGAACTTTGGGGAGTTTTCGACCCCGATGTAGATGATTTTATTTACCTTCATGAATTAATAGATAACGTGGTAAACTTCGCCTATAATCTAGCAGCGCTCATTCGACCTGCAAAGGTATTATTAATTCCACAATACATGCTTTCTGAATATACATTGTGTTCTTGTCTATAATAAACGACCAGAAACTAGTTCACGTTAGCTTCAATCAAAAAGATAGCAAGAAAGCTTTTGGCTTTCCTGCTATCTTTTTTTCTCTTTTAATAAAATGAGACTTATTTATATATAACAATAAAAAATTAAAGAAATAGCATTAACGCCATTACTCTTGATAACATAGGTATTAG
>JBOFCV010000477.1:0-2556 GCA_051646305.1 Turicibacter sp. | reverse complement strand
AGTTAAGGAAACCTCTTATTTAGCTCCTATAAATTACGTATAATGTCTTTAACAGCTAGTCTTTATCTCATTATGAAGGTAATCAACTGCAGGATAGAGCCTGTCAAGTTAAGCGTGTAAACTAGTTTTTAAAATTTATAGGTAAGGTGTTAAACGATCTGGGTATAAGATTAATAATTGATTTAATATTTGACTCCAATTTGAAAGTTGACGTCGCCACTTCTTAGTAACTTCCATGGTTTGAAGATAGATTAATTTCATCACCGATGTTTCATTTGGAAAAGCTCCTTTTCCTTTTAGAACTTTTCTTAATTGGCTATTGTAGCTTTCAATGGCGTTTGTCGTATAAATCATTTTTCGAATTTCTTTAGGAAAATTAAAGAGTTGATAAACTTCTTCGATGTTATTTTCCCACACTCTAACGGCTAAAGGTACCAGGGGACTCCATTTATTTTTAAAGGTCTCAAAGGCTTGTTCTGCTACTGATCGATTAATCGCTTGATAGATTTGTTTTAAATCATAACAGAATGATTTTCTATCTTGATAAGAAACAAATTTCGTTGATTGTCGAATTAAATGAACTAAACAACGTTGAACGAGGGCATGAGGAAAAACAGCTTGAATGGCCTGTTTAAAGCCACTTAAACCATCCACACAGGCAATACAAATATCTTGCACTCCACGAGCCTTTAATTCATCTAATAAACTCATCCAATAAGAGGCACTTTCTGCTTCTCCGATAGAGAGGCTTAAAACATCTTTGCGACCATCTAAAGACACACCTATGATACAGTAAACTGCTTTGTTTGAGGCACTCATTCCATCACGCACTTTGACATGAAGCGCATCTAAATAAATGATAGGATAAACAGGCTCTAAAGGCCGTTGTTGCCAATCTTGAATCAGTGGAATCACTTTATCAGTTACAGCAGAGATCGTTTCATGTGACGTTTCAAAGCCATAAATCTCTGCTAATGTTTTAGAAATATCACGCGTTGATAAACCTTTAGCATAAAGCGATAGAATCTTTTCTTCAATTCCGATGACATTGGTTTGACGTTTAGGCACGATTTGAGGTTCAAATGAACCTTGCCGATCTCTGGGAGTCTGAATCGTTGTTTCACCAAGACGCGTTTGAATGGTTTTAGATTGACGTCCATTTCGTGCATTTGAAGTTGATTTATTACGAAAATCATATCGGCTATATCCTAGATGTTGATCTAATTCAGCTTCTAATGCTTGTTCAATAAAGCCTCCAAACATGTCTAATAAAACAGCTTCAATATCACTAGCAGATTTAATGTTGTATTCATCTTGGAGGAGATTAAATAATTGGTTCATCGTAGCTTTTCTTGTCATAAATAATAAACTCCTTTAAAATAGTTAACTTATTATGGGTCACCTGGCGATTATCGAAGATAATCTAATCCTCAACTGCTAGGGAATGGTAACTGTTCTAAGAGTTTACACACTTTATCTTACACCCTCAACAGTTGAGTAGATATTAATTCTGAAGAAACAAATTTATTATTATTGTTAATAAGTATGAATTTATATTTAAAACACAGCGTTAAATTAAAAAGATTGGTTAGGAATAAGTACCCTTTTATATCCATTCGAATACTATGTTACTAGAAAGGAGTAGGATAAAGCATGAATTTAGAAGAGAATAGCTATCAGCAAGATTCTAAGCAATGGCAGGATAAGTGCAATCGTTTATTATATTATCATGTTGTCTTAACCTTGAAAGATGGAAATACTGTTGATGGAATTATTGGACGTGTTGACGATGATCAAGTCATTGTGTTAGTAGGTGAAAATGTCATAGAAGATGAGAGCCGCTTTGGGAGACCTCTAGGTGGTGGAGGAGGAAGATTCCGACGCTTTGGACCAAGAGGATTTCCTTTTGCTAGCATAGCAGCCTTATCATTACTAGCTTATCCATTCTTTTTCCCGCCATATCCTTACTATTATCCATACCCTTATCCGTATCCATATTATCCTTATTAATAAGTGTAATGAAGTAGATGTCTATTTAGGAGTTAGAGCTAGTATTTTATGACTATAATATTGGCTCTTTTTTAATGTAGTTTATTCTAAATAAGAGAAAGGGTGAAATAAGGTGTGTACAGCCATTACATTAAAAACAAGCGAAAATCATCATCTTGTTGGACGGAATTTTGATATTCACCCAATGAATGATTTATCAGTTGCTTTAGTTCCACGAGAATTTGAATATGTAAATCGTGTGACGAATGAAGAAATGAAAACGAAATATGCAGTTTTAGGAATGGGATTATTTTATGAAAATCATATTCTTTTTTGTGATGGAGTAAATGAAAAAGGATTATCTTGTCTGATGTTACAATTATCTAAGTTTTCTACTTGGAGTCATAAAATCAGGAAGGATAAGGTCAATATAGCCCCATATGATGTAGCTTTTTGGGTTTTATCTAATTTTTCAACGATTTCTGAATTAATGGAAGGTCTTAAACAGTTAAATATTGTGGCTCTTCCTAATGACGAAATGGCATTATCGACAGAAATTCATTGGCT
>JBOFCV010000473.1:0-2754 GCA_051646305.1 Turicibacter sp. | reverse complement strand
GGAGAGATCAAGATGTTGACTCAGCAAACTATAGATATTATTAAAAGTACAGTCCCAGCTTTAAAAGAACATGGACAAGAGATTACATCAACATTTTATAAAAATATGTTTATTGCCAATCCAGAAGTAAAAGAAATGTTCAATATGGACAAACAAATCTCTGGAGAGCAACCTAAAGCATTAGCAATGACAGTTCTAGCAGCTGCTCAAAACATCGATAACTTAAGTGTTTTAACAAAAGCTGTTGAAAAAATCGCAAAAGTTCATGTAAATACAAATGTTTTACCCAAACATTACCCTATCGTTGGAACTCATTTATTACAAGCGATTAAAGAAGTATTAAAAGATGATGCAACGGATGAAGTATTAGCAGCTTGGGCAGAAGCGTATGGCGTTATTGCTCAAATCTTTATTGATGCTGAAGCGCAAATGTATTCAAACAAAAAATAAATAAAAAAACTGGTCGCGCATCTTGTGTGACCAGTTTTTAATTATAAAATATCAGCTAATGTATAGCGGCTATACGTTTCAATAAACGAAGTAAGAGAATCGTGAATAATTTTTTTTAGTTTGCAATTTGGCTTGAGTGTACACACACAATTTGTTTGAAAGCAGTTCACTAACATTAAGTTATCTTCAGTCAGTTGAATAACGTCGCCTAAATTGATGTTTTCCGGTGACATACCAAGGCAGATCCCCCCGTTACGACCCTTTGTTGAGTTAATATAGCCCGCATGGGCTAATTTCTGAGTAATCTTTTTGACATGATCTTTAGATAAGTTGTGGAAAGTGGAAAGTTGCTCAATGGTATACAGTTCTTTTTGGTTTTGTCCGAGGAATATTAGAATACGGAATGAATAGTCAGTAAATTTTGAAAGTTGCATAAGTTAATCCTTTCTTATGAGGATAAATAAGGGATAATCCCACTATTTATTCAATTTATTATAAAGAGGGAGTAAAAAGGCTGAGTTATCTTAAGGGCAATTTTGTTTCAATCAGCCTAGAATATAACGTTTTTTGTAATAAAGATTATGATAATGAATTAAAGTGCTGTTTGTATAATAAATATAAATAGGTATGTTAATAAGAATTTGGCCCTGTTAGACTTTATTGTTGTTATATAACGATCCTGATTAAATGAATCTGTTTAAATTTAATAAAGGGAGTGGTAGGAGCCAACTTTATTAATAACTTCAAACCTAATTTTTTCAAAAGAATGACAGTTGTTTTGGTTTCAAGATATGAGTAAAACAACAAAGGCTAAAAGAGCTAAGAATTTTAAAAATGACAATTGTCTTGATTATTATACCATGTCAAAAAGGAGAGATAACAGATGAAATTTATATATCGCTTCACACTTATTAGTATTGGCAGTCTATCGTTGGCAATCGGAATAATCGGTATATTTTTACCGCTTATCCCAACGACTCCCTTATTACTACTGAGTACCTTTTTATTTAGTAAAAGTTCGAGAAGATTTCATCATCAACTGACGCGAAGTCGTGTTTATCAAAAGTATGGGAAAGATTTTATTGAACACCGTCAACTCACCCATCAAAAAAAGGTTATCTTATTAACTTTTGCATCCACTATGTTGGCATTTCCCTTCTTTATTTTAGAGGGGATTGTTTTCAAATTAATTATTATCTTAATGTATATCTTTTTATATTATTATTTTTTATATTGTATTGAAACAATTTAAGCGTTTAGTGTTAGTAAATTAAAAGTTATGTACACTTTGCTAAATGCTAGGAGCTGGCGTGAAGTAATGGAATAGGTTATACTTATAAAAAAGATAAGTATAGCTAAAACAGGAGGTAGATGTTTTGAAAAATAGAGTAGAGCTTGCGATAAAAAATCATGTGGCTGGCTATAATTGTTCGCAGGCTGTGTTATGTGCGTATGGTGATTTATTTGATTTGGATGAGGCGATGGCGTTTAGGTTAGCTGAAGGATTTGGAAGCGGGATGGGTGGATTGAAAGAAACGTGTGGTGCGGTAACGGCGATGTTTATGGTGTCGAGTTTGATGACATCTGATGGTGATATGTCTTGCAATGCGTCGAGGCAAGATAGTTATGAGACGGTGTATGATTTGGCCAAAAGGTTTGAGGAAAAGAATGGAACCTTAATCTGTTCGAAATTATTGGAAAATCCTAATCATCGATGTGAGCATGCGAAGTTATGTACCCATTATGTAGAAGATGCAGCGTTGTTGATTGAAACATTAATTAAGCAGACATGTTAATGATAAAATAGTCATCCCTAAATGTTGCTATCATTTAACTATACAAAAAGCAGGTCATTACGACCTGCTTTTTGTATAGTTAGGATTTGGTCGCGAAGTCAGCGTAATTCGTTTCAAAGGGCGAAGTTTTTAAAGAATGACTTCCCCCCTGTTTATTCAACTTTACCGTAACGATCGAAGTCGTTAATAGCTGAGGATACTCGATCTTTATTTTCAAAAAAGGCACCATGACCACCGTTAAGGATAGATACTAATTCCGAATCTTTGATGTTTTCATGCATATATTCAGCACAGGGGAATGGAACAATCTTATCGGCAATACCATGTAAAATAAGGGTTGGAATCGTAATGTTTTTTAAGTCATCAAAAAGACGTTCATCACGTAAACTAACTAAAGACTTTAATGTTCCCCATCCTGAGGCAGTCAAACATAAATCATCAAACCAAGTGGCTACTTCAGGTTTAATATATTGATAGAAGAACATGTTTCTAATGATTGAAGTCGTAT
>JBOFCV010000468.1:0-20638 GCA_051646305.1 Turicibacter sp. | reverse complement strand
AAACGTTAAAAGAAAAAACGCTTGAGGAAGTTAAAGATATTACGGATAACTTCTATGAACTTGTTAAAGGGAATGACTATGACGAAGATCTAGATATGGGTGATGCACCTGTTTATCAAGGTGTTTCACAATTTCCAGCGCGTGTTAAATGTGCAACAATTTCGTGGAAAGCAACTGAACAAGCTTTAAATGAACTAAAAAAATAAGACGTTTTACAATATAGAAAATTGCCAAACCGAATGGAGGGTTTTGAGGTGAGCGCAGAAGTAGTAGATAAAAAACATGAAATTGACGATATCGTCACGGATTATAAATATGGATTTGTAACAGATTATACAAGTTTACAAGATACAGGTAAGGGAATAACAGAGGCGATTGTGCGTGAAATTTCTGCTATTAAAAATGAACCAGAGTGGATGTTAGAATACCGTTTAAAGGCCTATCATCATTTTATGAAAACACCTATGCCGACATGGGGACCCGATTTATCAGAAATTAATTTCGCTGACTATACATACTACATTAAACCATCTGAAAAAGTTGAAAGTAACTGGGAGGATGTACCGGATGAAATTAAAGATACATTTGATAAGTTAGGAATTCCTGAAGCAGAAGCAAAATATTTATCAGGTGTTTCAACACAGTATGAGTCAGAAGTTGTGTATCATAACGCGCAAAAAGAATTAGAAGAAGTAGGTGTCATTTTCATGGACACTGATTCTGCTTTACGAGAATATCCAGAGTTATTCAAAGAATACTTTGGAAAAGTAGTATCATTTGCAGATAATAAGTTCTCAGCTTTAAATAGTGCTGTTTGGTCAGGTGGATCTTTCATTTATGTACCAAAAGGTGTTAAAGTTGAAAAACCATTGCAATCATATTTCCGTATTAATACAGAACGTATGGGACAATTTGAACGTACTTTAATTGTTGTAGATGAAGGTGCAGATATTCATTATGTTGAAGGGTGTACAGCACCTGTTTATTCAAATGATTCATTGCATGCAGCTGTTGTTGAAATTTATATTCGTGATGGTGGACGTTGTCGCTATTCAACGATTCAAAACTGGTCTAACAATATTTTAAACTTAGTTACAAAACGTACTATTTGTGAAGCAAATGCACATATGGAATGGATTGATGGAAACATCGGTTCAAAAATAACAATGAAATATCCAGCATGTGTTTTAAAAGGTGAAGGTGCAAAAGGAACAACAATTTCAATTGCCTTTGCAGGTGAAGGGCAAGTTCAAGATGCAGGAGCTAAAATGATTCACTTAGCACCGAATACATCTTCAACGATTATTTCTAAATCATTATCTCGAAATGGTGGAAATGTGACGTACCGTGGAATTGTTGAGCATGGTAAAAAAGCTAAAGGTGCTCGTTCTCACGTGGAATGTGATACGATTATCTTAGATAGTATCTCAAAATCAGATACGATTCCGTACAACATCGTAAAAAATGATGATGTGACGATTCAACATGAAGCAACTGTTTCAAAAGTATCCGAAGACCAATTATTCTATTTAATGAGTCGTGGATTAACTGAGCAACAAGCGACTGAAATGATTGTGATGGGATTTATCGAACCATTCGCTAAAGAATTACCAATGGAATATGCGGTTGAATTAAACCAATTATTAAAACTTGAAATGGATGGATCAATTGGATAAAAAAAAGTGCCTGCGGGCACTTTTTTTTATGCAGTCATCTACAGATTTACTCGTCATTGGTGTGAAATAGTTACTTTACTAGTAGTAAAATATAAATAAGGCTGTTTAGTTAAATCAATTATTACATAAACTCTATAAGACTTCGTCTATTCTTTGGGTTTTCTAAACTATTACTGCTTCTATATGTTAGAGTGACTAATTTTGGTTTTTAAATTTTTAGTCAGTCAATTTAAAAATAGAGATTTTAATTTAGGTTTCAACACTTGTTTTATATTCAAATATTTTTCATAGTAGGATGCCTTCGTACTTCCTCTGTATCAACGCGAACTAAAGTTTTGTAAAAAACCAAAACTTTAGTTCTTCTATGTAAGACCTACTAATTTTTGATTTTTAAAATTTTATATAAGGCAAGACTAAGTTTTTTACATCGGAAAAACTTAAAGCTTTCCTATAGAATACCGTTATATCAAAGCATTTTTTGTTTAAAAGTTGCGACGTATTTGTAGATTGTTTCTCTGTAGTAGGACTATAGGATATCTTCGTAGTACAGTATTTAAAGTTCTAGACTTGCAACAAATACGATGAAATATCTATCACTTTGTAAATAGAAAAGTATTTAAAGTTCTAGATTTGCAACAAATACGATGAAATATCTATCACTTTGTAAATAGAAAAGTATTTTAAAGTTCTCGACTTGCAACTTAAAAGATGAAATATTTCTCGCTTTATAGATAGGATGCTCCATCCTATCTAGTTTAATTACCCTGTCGTTTATAGGTAAGAAAAAGTTTATTTAAGAATCTCAACCTGGCAGGTCAAGAAGTGTGCCAAATCTATCTATTTAAATCTATCGCAAGAACAACTGACAGGTTTAACATATAAAATTAATTGTTATGATTGACGTTATAAAAAACATAAAATAAATGCTGTTAAATTAAAAAATTAGTTCTAAAAAACATCTGAAGTCAACTCACTTATCTTTTTCAATCATGTATTAAATTGTCGAAAAAAGACAAACTATATATAGGTAAGAAAGGAGTGATAATCATGTGTAAAAATGTAGGTAGATTAGATGCTTACCTAAGAATTAGCGCCGGTTTGATGTTAGTTAGTCTTGGAATAATGAAGAAAAAAGGTTGGATAGCAGCCATTGGGAGTATGAAGGTTGCTGAAGGTGTGACTAGATACTGCCCAGTCATGGATCTTTGTCATTGCACAACAATGAGTGATGAAGAAATACTAGAAGATGCATTATGCATGGGTGCAAGTGATTATTATGGCGACGACTACAGTGATGACTGTGACTACGACTGTGATTGTGACTTCGATTGTGATTGTGATGAAGACTGTGATTGTGAGTTTGATTGTGAATGCGATGAAGACTGCGATTGTGATTTAGAAGATTTTGAAGAAGAAGGAATTTAGAAAGTCAGTTTAGAATGATAGAAAGAAAAGTGAGTTATAGAGCTCACTTTTTTTTCTTTTAGATAATAAAAAAAACAAGTCGCTTTCTAAAAGAAAGGACTTGTTCTTTTATTACATTGGGAAATCATCAACTTCTAAATCTTTATTTGGATTTGTATTAGGTTCTGAAATTTCTTTTAACGCATTTCCAGCACGTCCATCCGTTAATTGGTGCATCGCTAAATCACCTAAACTAATGAGTCCAACTAATTGTTGTGCATCATCAATGACAGGAAGTCGACGGACTTGCTTGTCGGCCATCAAAGAAATAGCGCTACCGATTTCTGAATTCTCAGTAATACAAAATACAGGTGAAGTCATAATCTCTTCAACCTTTGTATTCATAGGTAAGATATCCGCAAAAACTCGTATAACAATATCACGATCTGTTACAATTCCAATAACTTTTGAATCATCACCAATAACAGGTAGCGATCCAATATTACACTTTTTCATTAATCTAGATGCGATCAAAACAGTGTCATTAGGAGTTAATGCTTCAATACCATCAGTCATTAATTGTTTTACTTTCATTTTGAAAACTCCTCGCTCTTAGTATTCACTCATAGTTTGTTCAAAGCTATTTAGATTATGCGAGTATTTATCATTAAAATAAGTAGATTAATATAATTTATACAATCACCAAATATCACCAAAAAATAATAATCGCATAGGTTATATAGAGGTGATTAATTTGTTAAATGTAAATAAAATTAAAATCGAAGGTTATGAGTTTATTACTTATGAGGTGTTTTTACCTAAAACAACCTTATTTGTTGTAGCAAATGAAGTTGGGTATATTATGTGTGCAGCGCTTGATATCGATTTCTTCAACAATAGTGAGAAATTAAGAGCTAGAAAAATTATCGCAGGACGAGCTGAAGGTGTGCGTTCAATTGAACAATTACTAGATGCCCCCCTTGCAAAAGTTACAATAGCATCTGAAGAATTAGGAATTGTACCAGGTGTTATTGGCCGCGATGCGTTAGTGTTAATGGCAAAAAATGCCCATCTACTAGAAGAATAATAGAAACCTATGTCGTATTTATTTACGACATAGGTTTTTTCTTGTGTTTAGCTATATAGATAACACCAAAAGAGAGATGACAGATGTATTATAGAGTCAAGTAATAACAAGTGCACTTCATCTTATTATTTGAACTTGCTTAAGCTATTACTTGTGAAAGTCTCCTAAAAAAATACAAGTTCATCCAAGAAGAGACAAAGTTCGACGCACATCTATTGTATACTAAAGGAAACGTTTTATGTAACAATTTAAATAAAACATGTAAATGTTTACAATGTGAAAATTATACTATGTTATGGGGATATTAGGTATAATGTGAATAAGCAATATTAGATGATCTTTATTAAGGGAAGGTCCATTAACTATCAGGTCGTACGCCTCAATTAGATAAAGCAAATAGTTAATTGCGTAGATTAAAATCGCAGGGAAAAGAATGGGCTAAATTGGCTAACACTTTATCAAGTTTGAAACGTTTGAATGATCTTATCTAACCGAATGGAACAGATGATTATCGAATGAATCAGACGTGTTAACAGTGTAAAAGATAAGTAAAGTAAGCAGGCTATATATATTTAGGGGGTATCAAAAATGGTATTAGAATTCACAGCAGGTGATCGTTACTTATTTTTAGAAGGAACGCATAAACAATTATATAAAAAATTAGGAGCTCATCTAATTAAAGATGGCAATCATGTAACAGGAACTTACTTTTCAGTATTTGCGCCTCATGCCGTGTCTGTACGAGTGGTGGGGAATTTTAATGAATGGTCTGGAGCTGGTCATATCATGACGTGTGACCATGGAATTTGGAGTTTATATATTGAGGGGTTAAGTCAATATGAAACGTATAAATATGAAATATTAACAAGTCAGGGAGAAACAATTTTAAAAGCGGATCCCTACGCATTTTTTGCAGAACAACGCCCAAATACAGCCTCAATGGTTTATGATATTGACGGATTTAATTGGAAGGATCATAACTGGTTAGAATCAAAGTCAAAATCAAATATCTTCGAGCAACCGTTAAATATTTATGAAATGCATCTAGGATCATGGCGACGTCCAGATGTTCTAGTCGCAAATGAAACATTCCGATCTTATAAAGACTTAACAGATGAAATCATCAGTTACTTAGTGGAACATAGCTACACGCATGTTGAGTTAATGCCTTTGTATGAACATCCATTTGATGGTTCTTGGGGATATCAGGCAACAGGATACTTTGCTGTAAGTAGTCGTTATGGCGAACCAAAAGATTTAATGCATTTTATTGATGCTTGTCATCTTGCAGGAATCGGTGTCATCATGGACTGGGTACCTGGACATTTCTGTAAAGATGCGCATGGATTATACAAGTTTGATGGAGAAGCACTATATGAATATCCATTTCCAGATGTAGCTGAAAACCCTGAATGGGGGACAGCTAATTTTGATTTAGCTCGTGGGGAAAGTAGAAGTTTCTTAATTTCAAATGCCCTGTTTTGGATGGAATATTTCCATGTCGATGGATTCCGTGTAGATGCAGTGGCAAATATGATTTACTGGGGTGGAAGTGAAAATCGTGGTGTTAATCAAGGGGCCATTGAATTCCTTCAAAAGTTAAATCAATCTCTCTTTTTACAAGATGAAAAACTATTAATGATTGCAGAAGATTCTACAAGCTATCCATTAGTGACAGCACCTGTTAGTATGGGGGGGCTTGGATTTAGTTATAAATGGAATATGGGCTGGATGAATGATACTTTGGATTACATTGAACTTGAGCATCAAAATCGACGTGATCATCATCAGAATATTACGTTTTCAATGGCGTATTCGTATAGTGAAAATTATATCTTGCCATTTTCGCATGATGAAGTTGTTCATGGGAAAAAATCTTTAGTTGATAAAGCGCCAGGAGATTACTGGCAAAAGCTTGCTCAATATCGTTTGCTTAATACGTATCAAATGACACTCCCTGGAAAAAAATTAAACTTTATGGGGAATGAGATAGCTCAGTTCCATGAGTGGAAAGACAAAGAGCAAGTCGATTGGCATCTCACAAAATATCCTGCTCACGATTCCGCAAATAAATTTATTAAGGATTTAAATGCATTATATGTAAAAGAGCCTGCTCTTTGGGAACTTGATCATAGTTTTGAAGGTTTTGAGTGGATTGATGTTAATAATACAGATCAAAGTATTTTCTCATATATGAGAAAGGGGAAAAGTGAAGCTGATTTATTAATTATTGTACTGAATTTTAAGCCAAATGCATATCATCGTTATAGTATAGGGGTACCTTATTTTGGTGAGTATGTTGAGGTTTTAAATAGTGATCGTGATTATTATAATGGGTCAAATCAATTTAATGGATTACCCATCCAATCAGTTAGGACGATGACGCATGGTAAACCGTATTCAATTGATATTACAATACCACCTTATGGGGCTGTGGTATTTAAGTGTAATCGCTTAATAGAGGATGACTTATTGATAGAAGAATAAAAATAATTTGTTATAGAAATCTAAACAGTTAAGTTTAATTTAGTATAGCTACTTATAGTCGACTTTTCTCTATTTATTAGGGAGAGGTCGATTTTTAAGATGATCATAGTAAGTATTTGGGTGATAAAAAGGGGGATGACTATGGGTGTTAATGTAGTAGCCATTATTCTTGCAGGTGGTAAAGGGACAAGATTAAGAGAATTAACAATTAGCCGACCAAAACCTGCGATTACATTTGCAGGAAAATATAGACTTATCGATTTTGTATTAAGTAATTGTACCAACTCAGGGATTGATCATGTGGGTGTTTTAACGCAGTATGAACCATTAGAGTTAATTAACTATATTGGGGAAGGAAGTTCATGGGATTTAGATGTTTATGGGGCATCTGTTACAGTTATGGGCCCGTATACATCTAGAGACTACGGTTTTTTATGGCAAGGTGGAACAGCTGAAGCTGTCATTTTAAATATGCCATTTATTGAACAACATAATCCAGATTATTTATTAATCTTATCTGCTGATCATGTTTATAAAATGGACTATCAGGAATTAATTGATTTTCATATAAGAAAAGAGGCTGAACTGACTATTTCAACTATTCGTGTTCCAAAGGAAGAGACACACCGTTTTGGAATCTTGGTGAGTGATGAGTCGAATAGAGTGATCGATTTCGAAGAAAAGCCTGCAGAAACAACAAGTGATTTGGCCTCAATGGGGGTTTATATTTTTACTTGGAAGAAATTTAAAGAAGATATTGTTCATAAATATTACAAACGTATATATGATGGTGTGGATTTTGCAAAAGATGTTATTCCACAATTTATTGAAGAGAATAAAGGCGTTTATTCATATGAGTATAAAGGATACTGGCGTGATGTTGGAACGGTTGATAGTTATTGGAAAGCACATATGGATTTATTAGATCCAAGTAATGATCTAAAATTAAATGACCGTAACTGGCCTGTTTTTTCTAAAATTTCAACGCTACCACCTCATCATGTTCTACCTGGAGCTAAAATAAAAAACTCTTGGGTCAATGAAGGGTGTATGATACTTGGAGAAGTTAGTGATTCTATTGTTTCGAGACGTTGTTATATTGAAAAAAGAACGCGTATTGAGGAAAGTGTATTACTAACGAATGCATTCATCGACCATGATTGTTATATAAAGAAAGCAATTATTGGAGATGATGTTACCTTGCCACCCCATACTTATATTGAAGGAACAGATGATAATATTATTTTGGTTACGAAAGAAAATTTAGAAGATATATTAGATTCATTCAATGGGGGAGACCAATAATGAAAAATGAAGCATTGTGTATCATAGATGGAATGAATAAATCACAATCACTCCAGACATTATTAGCTCAGCGTTGTGTTGCCGCCTTACCGTTTAGTGGACGCTATCGGTTAATAGACTTCCCTTTATCAAATGTTGTTCACTCGGGGATCACAAATGTTTCAATATTCCCAGATGGGGACTACCACTCTTTAAGTGATCATATTAAATCCGGAAAGTTTTGGGGACTTGACCGAAAAGTAGATGGGTTATTTATTCTTCCTCCTAAAAAAGAGGTTAGATCCTCATCTAATACGTTGACTTTTGCTAGAATGCGAGAGAATATTGACTATTTTTTGAAGTCACGCCAAAAATATGTCATCATATATAATGCAAATATCATTACAAATATTGAATTTGAAACCCTAGTTGCTAATCATATAGAATCTAAAGCAGAGGTCACCCAAGTTTATTATCGGAATAAACCAGTTGGTATTTATGTGTTGGAAAAAGATTATCTCGTAGATTTAATTTTACGTCATGAAATATCGCCATATAATACGATATCCGGACTCGTTGAATTACACGAAGGCCTTATGGTAAATATGTATAATCATCAGTCGTATACACGCACTATTGATTCAATTATTTCTTACTATCGTGCTAATTTAGAGATGTTAAAGTATAAAAATGGATTTGAATTATATTTGTTGGACCGACCTATCTTAACGAAGATAAAAGATGAGTGCCCGACTTTCTATTCCAAACAAGCAGACGTTTCAAACTCAATGGTTGCAAATGGATGTAAAATTGAAGGAAGAGTAGAGAACTCCATTATATTTAGAAATGTAACGATAAAATGTGGTGCTGTGGTGAGAAACTCAATTATAATGCCCGACACTGTCATCGGTGAAAATAGTATCATTAATCATATTATTGCGGATAAGCACGTCGTGATTAATGATGGAGCCAGATTAAGCGGGCAAGAATTCGAACCGATTGTTTTGTCCAAAGGACAACGAGTAGCTGGAACAAAGGAAGTTAATGTTTTACAAGTTGCCACAGAGTGTGTTCCATTTTATAAGACAGGTGGATTAGCAGATGTTACATTTGAACTCACAGAAGAATTAAATAAACAAGGTGTTAATACCGATGTCATTTTGCCATATTATTCAACGTTGGATTCACGGTATGTTGAGAATCTAATTCATGATTTTCAATCTACAATATCTGTTGGAGAGGTGGATATCCCGTATGATATTTATCATTACTCTAACGCAGGTGTAAAATATTATTTTGTATCATGTGGTGATCTCTGTAGAGAAAAACCATATGGTTATTCAGATGATTCTAAACGTTATGAATTATTTTGTTACCTAGTTCTTGATTTTATTGAGAAGCGATCGTTAAAATATGATGTGATTCATTGTCATGATTGGTTAACTGGGTTAATTCCATACTTTATGAAGCATGTATTTTCTCAAAAGACAGCTCATTTTAACTATACAAAGACGATTTTTACCATCCACAATATTCAGTATCAAGGAATATGTGAACTAGAACAGTTGCAAATTATCTCACAACTTGAACGTATTCCGAATGAGATTATGTTATTTGAAAAAGTTAATTTTTTAAAAACAGCGATTATTTTAAGTGATCATATCACCACAGTCTCACCAACGTATTGTAATGAAATTTGTTATCCTTACTTTGCTGAAGGGTTAGATCGTTTTATTTATATGAGAAAAGATAATTTAGATGGTATTTTAAATGGAATTAGTTATGCATATCAAAATCCAGCGAATGATTTATCGATATATAAACCGTATTCAAGTAAAAGTATCGCAGCTAAACTGGAAAACAAATGTCAAATGCAATTAGATTTAGGTTTGGCAGTAGATTCAAGCATTCCAATTATTGGGATGGTTACCCGTATCATCGAACAAAAAGGATTTGATTTGATTTTAGAAATGTTCGAAGAAATCATACAATCAAATGTTCAATTTGTTATTCTTGGAGATGGGGATAAGAAATATACTTCGTTTTTTAGGAAAATGGCACATAAGTATCCAGATAAAGTTTCAGCAAATATTGGATTTAATGCCTATAATTCAAATATGATTTATGCAGGAAGTGATATGTTTTTAATGCCATCTCGCTATGAACCGTGTGGACTCAGTCAAATGATTGCATTGAAGTATGGGACGATTCCAATTGTACGTGAAACGGGTGGATTAAAAGATACAGTCATGCCTTATAATGAATTTACCCAATATGGAAATGGCTTTAGTTTTGCGCATTATAATGCCCATGATATGTTATTTATCTTAAAAAGAGCCCTTCATTTTTATTATCAACCAAATCATTGGAATAAGTTAATACAAAGTGCAATGGAAACAGATCTAGGATGGGAAAAATCAGCAAATCAATATATTAATATATATCGTCGAATTATTAATGATTAATAAAATTTATAACTAATTAAAAGCCATACTATTTGCTCATTTTAAAATGAACAAATAGTATGGCTTTTTTTAAATCACTGTATGTAAATGAAGATAAGAAATAGTTTGTAAAGAAAGTCATAAAAAGCAATTGCGAAAAAAATCGATATACGGATTATTATGTAAAAAATAAAGTGATAGTTAGACGTTAGGGGTGTAACGCGTTTCTTTTTGTTACATGTTGTTACATTAAATATAAGTCACATTAAGTAACGCGTTACATAAAATAGAAGTGTTTAATATCAATGCCTTTGTGCTATAATACAATTATAAATTGAAACATCAGGTGTAACTGTTACATAGTGTTACATAAAAATTGAAGGGAGTTTTACTCTTATGGCTAATGTATTTGCAAATAAAAAACAATTTAAAGATGCTTTTCAAACACGCGTAGAACAAATTTACGGAATTAAATTCGAAGATAGTACACCTCACCAAAGATATTTCACATTAGGAACTCTAGTTCGTGAACATATTTCATCGAACTGGATTGAAACTAATGAAGCAATTATAAATGGAAAACACAAACAAGTATTTTACTTCTCAATGGAATTCTTAATGGGACGTCTATTAACTAACAATATGATGAACTTAGGAATCCGCACAGTTGTCGATTCAGGATTAACAGATCTAGGAATCGATGTAAATGAGTTAGAATTAGTAGAAGCGGATGCAGGACTTGGAAATGGTGGTCTTGGACGTTTAGCAGCATGTTTCATGGACTCAATTGCTTCTTTAGCAATTCCAGGACACGGAAATGGGTTACGTTACCGTTATGGATTCTTTGAACAAAAAATCATTGATGGATACCAAGTTGAAATTCCTGATAAATGGTTACAACGTGGATTTGTTTGGGAAGTTCGTAAATCAAATGAATCAGTAGAAGTACCATTCTATGGACATGTTAAATTAGTAAAAGAAAACGGACGTGAAGTTTACCAACACGTACCAGGTGAATATGTACGCGCTGTTCCTTATGATGTTCCTGTTGTTGGAGACATTACAAATGGAAATAAAACAGTTAATACACTTCGTTTATGGTCTTCAGAACCAACTGAAAACGAATACCCTGCAAATGTTGCAGCAGTTGATTACGAAAAAGATGTTCGTAATATCTCAGAATTCTTATATCCAGATGATTCAACTGAAGAAGGAAAAATTTTACGTTTAAAACAACAATACTTCTTCGTAGCAGCGGGTGTTCGTTGGGCAGTTCGCCAACATAAAGAAACTTATGGAACACTTACTAACTTCCATGAAAAAAATGTATTACACATCAATGATACGCATCCAGCTTTAATTATTCCTGAATTAATGCGTATTTTAATCGATGAAGAAGGTTATGATTGGGACGCGGCATGGGCTATCACAAGTCAAGCGGCAGCTTATACAAACCATACGATCTTATCTGAAGCATTAGAAAAATGGCCAGTGCGTTTATTCCAACCATTATTACCACGTATCTACATGATTACAGAAGAGATTAACCGTCGTTACTGCCTAGAATTATTAGAAAAATATGCAGATCAACCACACAAAGTTGCACAACTTGCAATTATCGGACATGACCAAGTACGTATGGCTCATTTAGCTATCGTTGGATCATTCTCAATTAATGGGGTTGCTCAATTACATACAGATATCTTAACTCAAATTGAAATGAAAGATTTCAATGAGTTATACCCAACACGTTTCAATAACAAAACAAACGGTATTACTCACCGTCGTTGGTTATTACACTGTAACCCTGAGTTAACTTCGATTTTAGATAAAGAAATCGGAACATCATATCATACAAATACATTTGAGTTAGCTAAATTAGAAGCTAAAGTAAATGACGCAAAATTAAAAGAAGAAATTTCAGCCATGAAAGTTGCTCGTAAACAAGCGTTAATTGACCGCATTAAACGCGAACAAGGAATCGAATTAGATCCAAATTCTATCTTCGATATTCAAGTTAAACGTCTACATGCTTACAAACGTCAATTATTAAATGCGATGCACATCATGTATTTATATAACCGTTTAAAAGAAGACGCAGCGTTTAAAGCAAACTTCCACGCTCAATCATTTATCTTCGGAGCAAAATCAGCATCTGGATATGCCTTTGCGAAAAAAGTTATTAAATTAATTAACTCAATTGCAGATAAAGTTAACAATGATCCAGATACTAAAGATTTATTAAAAGTTGTTTTCGTAGAAAACTACAATGTAACGTATGCAGAAGTTATCTTCCCTGCAGCGGACTTATCAGAACAAATCTCAACTGCATCTAAAGAAGCATCAGGAACTGGAAACATGAAATTCATGATGAATGGTGCGATGACAATTGGAACATTAGATGGAGCAAACGTTGAAATTCATGAATTAGTAGGAGATGAAAACAGCTTTATCTTCGGATTAAATGCTGATGAAGTAAATAACTATTATCAAAATGGTGGATACAATCCATGGGACTTCTACAATAGCGATGCTCGTATCAAACGTGTATTAGACCAATTAGTGAATGGATTCTTAACACCTGATACTGAAGAATTCCGTGATATCTTCAATGCGGTGACACATCATGGAGATGAGTACTTCGTCCTAAAAGACTTTGATGCTTATGTTCGTGCACAAGAAATTGCGAACCAAACATATAAAAACAAAGACAAATGGCTAGAAATGGCGATCATCAATATTGCACGTTCAGGTAAATTCTCATCTGACCGTACAATTGAAGAATATAGAACAGATATCTGGCATACAGAAAAATTATCGTTCAAAAAATAATAACTAAAAGGATGAAAGAGATGGTTAACTCTTGTAAGAAATGAAGAAAAGTGAAAGAATCGGAGTTTGATTCTACAGACTTTATCGAATTTCTTTAAAGAGTTTCCTCTTGAATCTATATTAAGTAATACCAATGAAAAAGAGACTTCTAACTGGATGTGGAAGTCTCTTTTTTGTTTTATTAAATCATTAAGAAGGTTACTTAATCCTATTTGAGATTACTGTTTCTTTATTACAGGGACGATAGTGTGCAGGGAAGAAATGAAAACGATAATATTTAAAAGTTACTTGCTTAATAGACAAAAGGGTGGTAGAATCCTATTAAATAGTTTTCCACAAATTTAAAATTGAATCTTCCTGAAGGGGAGTAGCTTACACATAGTGGTAATCAATCGTCATCACGGTCAAATTTTTGACTCGGTTGATTAACAAGATATTATATCTTGGTAGCAAGACCTTCAAAATAATGCTTTTAAAGATTATTTTGAAGGTCTTTTTTGTTTGGGTTTTCTATACAACGGTATAGGGGGTCACAAAATGAAATATTTAAAAAGCGTACAAACGGTATTAAGTGAGTTAGAAACAAATGAGTTTGGATTGACACAAACTGAGGTGCAAGCACGATTAAAAGCTAGTGGGTACAACGAATTGAAAGCTAAGAAACAGGTGCCGATTTGGAAATTAATTTTGGAGACGTTGATTGATCCCTTGGTGATTATTTTATTAATTGCGGCTTTGGTGCAAATGTTTTTAGGCGAAACGGTTGAATCAGTGATTATTTTATTAGTGATTGTTTTAAACTCGATTTTGAGTGTGACGCAAATGAAAAAGGCGGAAGGTTCTCTTGAAAGTTTGAAGAAGTTATCAACACCTATTGCAAAAGTAATCAGAGATGGAAAACAATTTTCAATTACTTCCAATGAGCTTGTGTGTGGAGATATTGTCTTGCTTGAAGCGGGAGATTATGTGCCAGCAGATGGAAGAATAATTGAGTCACAAAGTTTAAAAGTTGTGGAGGGGATGCTAACGGGTGAAAGTGAGCCAGTTCTTAAACATCACGATGTGATTGCACAAGAGGTTGGAATTGGTGACCAAAAAAACATGGTCTTTAGCGGTTCAATGGTTGTATATGGTCGTGCAAGTGTTGTGATATGCGCAACGGGAATGGCAACAGAGCTTGGAAAAGTGGCTGATTTATTACAAGATGCGGGGGAAAAACAAACGCCTCTACAAAGAAAATTAGAAGATTTCAGTAAAAAGCTTGGTATTGGCATTGTGATATTGGCGATTGTTATTTTTACTTTACAAGTCATTCGTGGATATGGTTCGGGTTCGGCCAACATGGAAGTTATTATATTGGATTCCTTTATGTTTGCCATCGCGATTGCAGTAGCGGCGATCCCGGAAGCTTTATCAAGTATTGTAACGATCGTACTTGCGGTTGGGACAAATAACTTAGCGAAGAAACAAGCAATTGTGAGAAAGTTGCCCGCAGTAGAAACACTAGGGTCAACATCAGTTATTTGTACAGATAAAACAGGGACGTTAACTCAAAATAAAATGACGGTTGTGGATGTATTTATGCAAGGAACGCACAATGAGGAGTTAGACTTCGAGCGAATTAATTTCTCGTATCATGCGAAGACGTTAACGTTAGTTTCAACACTTTGTAATGATTCATTAATTAATGAAGAGGGAAATGAAGTGGGTGATCCAACGGAAGTTGCTTTGATTAATTATTCTAGTAAGCGAAATTTAAAATATGATGAGATGCGTTTAAAATATAATCGAATCGGCGAGATTCCTTTTGATTCAGATCGTAAATTAATGTCAACGATTAATAATGTGCACGGCAATGCCTTTATGTTCACGAAAGGAGCACCTGATGTGTTGTTTGCCCGTTGTAAATACGTGTTAGATAATGGATCGGTTGTCCCGTTAACTGGTGAAATCTTAGCAAAATATCAACAAAAAAATGAAGAGTATTCAAATCGTGCGCTTCGTGTGTTAGCTTTTGCGATAAAAGATGTACCTGATGTTGATTTTGTCCCAGCAGTTGAGGATGAAGTCGATATGATCTTAGTCGGAATCATGGCCATGATTGATCCACCGCGTGAAGAGGTGGTGGAGGCTATCGCTAAGGCTAAACAAGCAGGTATTAAAACGGTTATGATTACCGGGGATCACAAAACAACTGCGATTGCCATTGCTTCAGAAATTGGAATGTTTGAAAATGGAGATATCGCTTTAACAGGAGCAGAACTAGATGCGTTAACTGATGAATTACTGCATGAAAAATTAGAACATATTTCTGTTTATGCGCGTGTGTCACCTGAAAATAAAATCCGTATTGTTAAGGCGTGGCAAACTAAAGGCCATATCACAGCGATGACAGGTGATGGGGTCAATGATGCACCGGCGTTAAAACAAGCCAATATAGGAATTGGAATGGGGAGTGGAACAGAGGTAGCCAAAGATGCAGCGAGCTTTATTTTAGTAGACGATAACTTTGCAAGTATTGTGAATGCGATTGAAATTGGTCGTGGTGTGTATGACAATATTAAAAAAGCCATCACGTACTTATTTGCGGGTAATTTAGGTGCCATTATCGCCATCGCATTCGCTGTATTTGCGGGTTGGGCCAATCCATTTACAGCCTTACAATTATTATTTATCAATTTAATTAATGATTCAATTCCAGCTATTGCGCTTGGGCTTGAGAAAACAGAAAAAAGTGTCATGCACCAATTACCACGTGATCCAAATGAAAGTATTTTAGGTGGGGGAACGCTGCCTGCTGTTTTAATAAGAGGGATTATCATTGGCATTGTGACGATAGTAGCGCAATATATCGGGATGCAGGCATCTCCTGAACTTGGAACTGCAATGGCATTTGCAACATTAATATTAGCGCGAATCTTCCAAACGTTACCGGCTCGTTCAAATGTATGTACAGTTAGACAGTTAGGTCTATTAACGAATCGTTATGTGCTGGGGGCTGTAGGAATTTGCTTTACGATGTTTACCTTAACGTTATTACCAGGTGTACGTGAGATCTTCTCAATGCCAACGACATTTGGTTTTGAAGCTTTTGGAACGAGTTTAGGGTTAGCTTTTATTTCAACTGCTTTAATGGAAGTTAGTAAAGTCATTCGAAGAAAAAAATAAAGTGTGTTAAGAAAATTCACAGGAGATGAGCAGTCTCTTGTGACTTTTTTTATGTATTTTATGAATAAAGAATGTTTTAAGAAATAGCGTATCTAATTTTGAAAGTGACGTAGAAACCATAAATTACTGTTAATCCCAACATTTAAATTTATTAATATGCATATAATTGAAAAATGAATAGAATGGGGGATTACAGTGAAACGAGTTATTGGAATATTTTTGATGTGTGTCATGTTATTAGGAGGCTGTTCATCAAATGAGGCAAAATTATTATTTACAGACGTTGAAGAAAAGTTTGTGACTGGATCGTATGAATCGTTATATACGTTACTTTGCAGTGAGTCGCAGCAAGTCATTACACAAGAAGACTTTGTAACTAAATATTCAAATATTTATTCAGGCATCCAAGCAAGTAACATCCAACTTGAAATGGGAGAAATAGATAATGAGAATCATATTATTTCTTTTTCACTAACGATGGATACGATTGCTGGGCAAGTGAAGCGAACTGATTTTAAATTACCTTTTGTAAAAGAAGATGGCGAGTTACGCATTGTGTGGTCGGAAGCTTTAATAATTCCTTCGATGCAAAGTGGAGATAAAGTTAGAGTTGCCACCAAACATGCGAGGAGAGGAACTATTTTAGACCGAAATGACCAACCACTTGCATCCGATGGACTCATCAATACAGTAGGGATTCATCCGGCTATTTTTGATGTGAATAATAGAGATGTTAAGATTAAAGAACTAGCACTTTCATTGGATATTAGTGAAGAGACAATCAATAAAAAATTAGCAGAGAATTCAAATCCAGATCACTTTGTTCCGATTGTTGATATCCTTCCTGATTCAGTTAGACTAGAGTCATTACTTGATCGTGAAAAAGATGGAATCTTAATTCGAAATAAAGAAAGTAGAATTTATAGAAATCATGAAGCGTTTGGACGATTACTCGGGTATGTTGGCCCCATTACTGCAGAGCAATTAGAAGCAGATAAAGAAATGGTTTATAAAAAAACTTCAATCATTGGAAAAGCAGGATTAGAACAAGTTTATGAACCGACGCTAAGAGGATTTGACGGTGTTGAAATTTATATTGAAAGAGAAGGGACTAATATTGAGACCCTTGCGCTAAAAGAAGCGCAACATGGAACTGATGTTAAACTTTCGATTGATTCAACTTTACAAGCAAAAGTTTATGAAGAGATGAAGCAAGAAATTGGGTCTGCAACAGCGATAGATCCTAAAACCGGAGAAATTTTAGCTTTAGTAAGTTCCCCATCGTATAATTCAAACCGCTATACGACTTATATCTCAAAAAGTGAACAACAACATCGTGAGGAAATAAACTTTGCTGATGAAGCAAATCGGTTTACAAATTTATACTCACCAGGGTCAACATTTAAATTAATTACAGCCGCTACTGGTCTTGAAAATGGAGCAATTAATCCAACCGAAATGAAAACAATTAATGGAATGGAATGGCAAAAAGATCGTTCATGGGGAAATTATAATATCCGACGAATTAATGCTCAAAATCAGGTAGGATTGAAAGAAGCCATAAAGTATTCAGATAATATTTATTTTGGGATGAGCGCCCTTGCCATTGGAAGTGATGCCTTCGTAAGTGGTGCGGAGAAGTTCACGATTGGAACGGAGTTAAATATTGGCTATCCATTAAATCAAAGTCAAATTTCGAATAAACAAACACTTGGAAATGATATTCTTCTTGCCGATTCTGGGTACGGGCAAGGAGAAATATTAGTGACAACATTAAACATGGCACTGGCTTATAGTGCTTTATCAAATAACGGGAATATTATGAATCCAACCCTTATTTTGAATGAGACGTACAAACCAAGCATCCTTAAAGAATCGGTTATTTCACAACAAAATTTATCTGTTTTACAAGATGCTTTTTTTGCGGCCGTTGAAGATACTGACGGAACGGGACACTTAGCTAAAATTGATGGGATTAGATTAGCTGGAAAAACTGGGACCGCAGAAATTAAATCATCCCAAGGTGAAAGAGGAAGTGAAAATGGTTGGTTTGTTGTCACAGATTTAGATTCATCTAAAATTTCTATTGCTGTTGTGGTAGAAGATGTGCAAGAGGGGCTTGGAACACTAGGTGTTGTTTCTATGGTGAAGGAAATGTTATCAGATTATATAAGGTAATATTCCGTTATGAATTTTATACAGTGATAGAGGAAAACTTGCAGACCATTCTGTGAGTTTTTTTATTTTTTTATGGGATATAGCGATATTTCGGATAGGGAGAATAGTGTAAAAACTCTAGAAAATACAAGCCTATTAAACAGTAGCATGGTATACTAAATTCGAAAATATTTAGCGTAGTGACGCGATAAAATAAAGGTTATCGATGAAGATAATTATTTATAAATATAAAATTTTAAAAAATAAATGCAACGTGATGAACGGAATTCCTACTAGATAAGTGAAGGGTTTAAAAAATACCAAAGGAGGGTACGTAATGGAGGATGAACAGATTATTGAGTTATATATAGCACGCTCTGAATTGGCAATTATTGAGTCTAAAAATAAATTCGGTCGTTTCTGTAAAACGATTGCCTTTAATATTCTTTCAAATAAATCTGATGCGGAAGAATGTGAAAATGATACTTATTTGGCAGCGTGGAATACGATTCCACCGACACGACCAGATAAATTATCAGCATTTTTAGGGCGATTGACACGCAATATTGCGCTAAGTAAATACGACTATAACACAGCACAAAAGCGGTATGGAAAGTTTGATTTAATTCTTGATGAGCTTGAGGAATTAGTTTCAGACGGAGAAAGTATTGAAGCGATTTATGACGCTTTGCAAACGTCAAAAGCCATAAGTAACTTTCTAAGGAAAATTAACGAAGAAAATCGAGTTCTATTTGTGAGACGTTATTGGTATTGTGAGTCAATAGCGGATCTAGCTAAACGATACGGTATAAGTGAAAGTAAAGTAAAATCAAGTTTATATAGAACGAGAAAAAAACTAAAGCATTATCTACAAGGTGAGGGGATAAACGTATGAATAAAAAAGAAATCTTTCGAGTGATCGGTGATTTAGAGGATGATTTAATTTTGGAAGCTGCAAAACCTTTCACGAAAAAAAATGTTTCAGTCCGATGGATCAGATTAGTACCAGCTGCTGCTTGTTTGGTGTTGTTTTTAGGACTTGGTTTTGTGGGGTCAAAAGCGGATGGAGATATTGAATTAAAGCAATCATCGGGGAATATTAGTGCAAAATATATTAAGGAAGCACCAAGTGTTAGGACATCATCTGATTTAATGTGGCTGACAGAAGAAGAGCTGTTTTCAAGATTTGAGACAGTTATTTTTAAAGGGATAATTAAAGATATTCGAAATATCTTAGTAGACTTTAATGGGGCGAAAGAATACTTTGCAATCGCTCAAATTTCAGTTAATCAAATCTACCGTGGGAATTTGGAGATAGGCAATACTGTTTCAGTGTTATTGCCATGTCCTATCGATACGAACTTATGGGTTGAGGATACAGAAACGGTATCAGCTATGAGAGAAGGAATGACGGGAATCTTTATGCCGATACCGTACAATGAATTTTCCTATCGTGAAGAACAAGGTGCAACACTTTATTTAAAAGATATTGCAGATTATGGATTTACTGATGGTGCTCGTTATACGTTTCTTGAAAGTGAAGAGGGGTTAATTTTTGCAAGAGATGCCTATGAAAGTATTGCTACAATTAATACGTTAGAAGAAGTTGAAGAATACATTCAACAGATGATAAAGTAAGGTAGGTATGTAGGTATGTAGGTATGTGATTTTTTAAAAATAGACTAAATCAGTAAGCCACGTTATTTGACTAACAATCAGTCACGTGGTTTTTTATCATGTGATCGAGTAGATAAATGATGGGGTGCTTGTAAGTAATACAGAAGTTGATAAACAAAAGGTGCATATAATTTGCACCTTTTGTTTATAGATGATAAGATATGTTTTGTAAGCAACGAATAAAGACAATGCCAAGTTTCCTCGTTTGTTTATATCAAGTGTTCATTATCACTTGATTTCAAATAACCCTAACGTTTAATAAAATAACTAACCTATTATGTAAGGAGAGATCAAGATGTTGACTCAGCAAACTATAGATATTATTAAAAGTACAGTCCCAGCTTTAAAAGAACATGGACAAGAGATTACATCAACATTTTATAAAAATATGTTTATTGCCAATCCAGAAGTAAAAGAAATGT
>JBOFCV010000435.1:0-9632 GCA_051646305.1 Turicibacter sp. | reverse complement strand
AAAATATCTTCACTAATTCCAATCTTACCAATGTCGTGTAACTTTGTTGCCAAAGCTAGCTCATCTAACTGAGCCATTGACAATCCCATTTTTCGTCCAATTTTCATTGAGTTAGTTAACATTCGTTTCGTATGAAGTTCTGTTTCCATACTCTTAGCCTCTAAACTCTTTTGAAGTGATAATAAAGTTGAGCTCACTACACTATTTTGTTCTAACAACTTGTGACGATATACCTTTTCCTCAGCCTCTTTTAACGCATCAAAAATATCCATTTCAACATCTGTATAAATCGCTACACCTAAAGAAATACTTAACTCAATTAAATCAGATCCTGATTCTAACTTACATTGTCTTTTAATTTCTTCAACGAATTCTTCACACTTTTGATTATCTGTATTTGGCACTAGAATAACAAATTCATCGCCACCCCATCTAAAAATGTCACCTTTATTACCAAAAACGCGCATTAATACACTCGAAATAGAAATTAACAATCGATCACCTTCAAGGTGCCCTAATGTATCATTAACAAGTTTTAATCCATTTACATCTCCCATTATCACCCCAATCGGTAAACATGATTCTTGTTGGAACTCCTTTATTTTTTCTTCGAAACAAGTTCGATTATATACACCTGTCAAAATATCCGTATAACTTAAATACTTTAATTTATCCTCTAATTCTTTTTTCTGAGTAATATCCCTTGATAGTCCAACAATTCCGATAACCTCATCTTGATCGTTTATAACAGGTGCTTTAACAACCTCCCGACGTTCAACCTTTCCATTTGGTAACCGTAAAGTCGGTTCTGTAAAATGCACTTGTTTACTCTCAATAATTCGTTTATCATCTTGCATCATTTTTTCTGCCAATAACCTATCGGGGTTTATTTCTAAATCAGTTTTACCGATAATATTCCCCGTTCCCATTCGGTTATAAAACTCTTTACATTCTTTATTCGTTCTAATATAACGACTGTCTTTATCTTTATAAAAAATAACATTTGGAATCGTATCAATAACCGTTTGAAGAATCGTATTTTGATTCTTAACTTCTAATTCTCGCTCTTTGCGATCATTTATATCCATGATTAAGCCAGCTAAAGCAACCAAACCACCCTCATTATCCATTAATGGAAAAGTATAACACTGAAGATATGTATGATTCGCAGTCCCTTCGAATACAGTCGGTTGCCTATTTTCAATAACTTCTGATCACTGTCTTTTATATATATGTCCGACATCGCCTGGAAATAGTTCATCTAACAATTTTCCATCTACATCAATATTTCCTAGATTATATAAATCTCTATACGCTTTATTTATATAGATCAGTCGAAAATCAATCCCCATCATCCATACCGGGCAAGGACTATTCTCTAAAAATGCTTTAAACAAAAAGTCCATCATAATCCATCCCCTTTTACTCATTTACAAAAAATACAATATTAAAATTATTATACCACTCAAAATATGTTTTTTTACCTTATTTTTCACAAAACAATCTTATTCTGCATCCTAAATCACAAATAAAAAAACTGACTTTCGTCAGCTTTGATTACTTAATATTAAACACAGAAATTTCAGGAATATTCATAAACCGATACGGTAACTTCGTGTTCCCAATCCCCGTATTAACATACAATTGTAGCGTCTCATGCTCACCCACTAAATATAAACCTTTCGTATACTTCTCACCATACGCCGTTGTAATAATAGGACCGAAGAAGGGAATATTTATTTGGCCTCCGTGACTATGACCGGCTAATGCTAAATCAACGTCCGAATTAGCAAAATCATCTACCAAATCAGGTTCATGAAGTATCAATAAGTTGAAATTATCTTGACTTAAATTCTCATTAATCAGATTAAAATCTGGATGCCCCATCATAACCTCATCAAGTCCTGAAATCGAAATAGATAAATTTCTTGATGTTTGAATGGTCTCTACTTCATTTCTAAGAACCGTAAATCCAGCCTCGTTCATAATATTCTCATAATGGCGTTGCGCACCTCCACCATAATCATGATTACCCCAAATCGCAAATTTACCTAAGCTAGCCTTAATATCTTCAAGTACGACTGAAATAGAATGAATATCTTCATACTCATGCGCCTCATCAATTAAATCACCAGTAAAGACAACAACGTCCGGATTTTGTTCATTTATCTTATCAACTAATTTTTGTAACTGTTCAATACTATAAAAATCACCTAAATGAGTATCTGTGAATTGAACAATTTTAATCGCTTCATTTGAATTACTTTTAGTATTCTCAATCGTATATTCATTTACGACTAACAACTTAGGTTCAATATATTTTGAATACCCATAGATACATCCACCAAAGACAATAAAAAATAATAATACTTTCATCAATCGTCTAAGCAATCTCATTCAAATCACCCCTTTTATAATAAATTTTAATTATTTTATTTACGAAAAAAGCTGCTTCATTATATCCGACTATATTTTAAAAAAACATCTGATTCTCGCATTTTAAATTAATGTCATGTTCTCTACTTCTTTATTAATCGGCTTATTTCTTTGTTATTTTAATTGCAATCAATCACTGTTTTAAAACCTGTTGATCACCGATACGGCCCTTTACACGAGGCTATCTATTAATCCTCCATTAAAATATCTAAAAAACGCTCGGGAGCATTTAAAAAGTTTTTCGTGATTTGGTAATGATCGGTACTCATATAATCAACTTCTGTTATTGCGTCTGTTACTTCATAAATAATCGCTTGTGGATAAGCCATTAAAATAGGTGAATGTGTTGCGATAATAAATTGGCAGCCCTCGTTTACTAAATCATGAATTCTAGCTAGCATCGTTAACTGTCTTGCAGGTGATAAAGCAGCTTCAGGCTCATCTAAAATATAAATTCCTTTTTCAGAAAAACGATGCATGAATGTAGAGAAAAAGGCTTCACCATGCGATTGTTCATGTAATGATACCCCACCAAATGACTCAATAATTCTAGGTCCAATCCCACCACGGTCTAACTCTTCAATTTGCGATGCCAAATTATAAAAAGTTTCAGCTCGCAAAAAAAAGCCGGTCTTTGGCAGACGTGTTCCCTTGCTCAATCTTATATATTTATTCAAATCAGAATGACTACTCATCGTTGAAAAATTAAAATTCTTACTACCACCCTCTGGATTAAATCCATAGGCAACAGCAATCGCTTCAAGTAACGTTGATTTACCCGAACCATTTTCTCCAACAATAAACGTAACATTTTGATGAAAATTTAAACGTTCCAAATTTTTAATAGCAGGTAAATTAAACGGATAGTCTTGCACATCATAGCTACAATCTTTTTTTAATTCCATACTCCTAATAAACTGACTCAATGTGAATGTCATCTTTAACTCCTTAAAATTTTTGCCTCTCTAATAATACCTCAAAATGAGCACAGATTAAATCGCCATGACTATAATTACATAAAATTTATTTATCCATTTACATATCTAGATAGTATTACCAATTATAATAAGATTAATCTTCTACTTATTGTCTGTTTTTAGCGTAGACTAGTAGATAAACGCCCAAAAAATTTTAAAATTAAATCTATTATACGTTGTTAGGATTAGGTTATTAAAGTTAAAAAAAGACAACCACGTCGTCTTTTTTCACCCCTATTATTTACCTGCTTTTATGATGATTATTAACGAATATATCCCTAAAACCACCAAATTACGCAAACAAACGTACGAATCTCCGTTAAAATTAAAGACAATAATTCCATAAATCATATTTAAAAATTCCGTTCCTAATCTCCCTATACAAATCTAACTTCGTCATATCACTATTTATATATTTCAAATTTTGAATAAAAAAAATCCTATCAACTGATTATTCATCAATTGATAGGATAATAAATCTAATTACATCATTCCAATAACCATACCAATGAAGTATGGAATTAACCATAATAGCCAAACAAATAAACTGAATTTATGGAATTTTTCTTTTTTAGCTTCATCTTTTTTAACTAATACCCATGTTGCCCACACTGCATGGAAAATCATTAAGACAATCGCTAATAACCCAGTTACCCCGTGAATCATTTGCGTTGCCCCACCAGCTGCTTCCATATTTCCTTTGGCAATCAATGACATAATAAATGTTCCCGTTGAATCACACACTAAACCTAACCAAAAAACTGCAACGTGCCATGGTTTTAAAACATGAGATCGTCGTTCAGCGAATACCCCAATTGTATAAAATACTAACGCTAATGAAATCGTAATGATTGCAAAAATTAATTTAGAATCCATTTAATATCTCTCCTTTAAATATACTATGACACTGTGATACCATATACTATTAGATAATTAACTAGATAAAGTGGCGCAACCTACAAAGCTTAAATCCACTGTTATTAAGACAACCGATAGACGCAATACTAGTTTTGAAAATCTAAAAAACTAACCGCGTCTTATATAACTAATAGCACATTTTTAATAATTATTTATGCTCTATGCTCAATCACACGTTTTATATATGTGAAATAACATAAGCTATATTTAATTACTATCACTTGCCCACTACACCATAATCATATGAAATTTCGACTATCGTGTGACTTCAATTACTATCATACGCGATATATCTTACATTGGCTTAAACGCCATCTTAAATCCATCTTAACTTTGTTTATATTGTGCTTATCCATGCTATAATTTTTAAAAACACCTACTTCAAAAAAGGAGGAATGATGAGATGATTTCAAATTATGAGAAATATAAAATTTTATTAGTCGATGATGAACAAGATATTTTAGATATCCTTTCAACTGTTTTAAAAATTGAAGGATTTAATCATATATACACCGCAACTTGTGGACAAGATGCGATAGATACAGCGCTTTTAGTTAAACCTGATATTATTTTATTAGATATTATGCTACCTGATATGAGCGGCTATGATGTTTTTAAAAAAATTCATAATACCCAACAAGTACCTATTCTTTTTATTTCAGCTAAAACAGAGGAAGTCGATCGACTACTCGGATTTGCATTAGGAGCAGATGATTATATTACCAAGCCATTTAGCCCAAAAGAAGTTGCATTTAGAGTCAAAGCACGCCTTAAACCACTGGTTGTTTTAGCACCTAAAAATAGAATATTCAAACTAGGAACTGTTGAAGTTAATGAGTCTTGCGGTACTATTTTAAAAAATGGTGAAGAACTTGTGTTACCTGCTAAAGAATTTAAATTACTGATGTATTTATTAAATAATGCAAATAAAATTGTGAGTAAAGAAAGTATTTGCCAAGAGGTATGGGGGGAAGACTTTTTTGAATTTGATAATACCATATCGGTTCATATCCGACGTTTACGTACAAAAATTGAAGTTCAACCTTCTTCTCCTAAGTTTATTACGACGGTCATTGGCCTAGGCTATAAGCTCGTTTATAAAGGAGATTAATTTATGAAAGGTAAACTAACTCTTCATTTTTTCACCAGTTTATGTATTGCATTAATTTCAACAACACTCATTAGTATGAGTTTTGTCTCTTACCAAAGCTATCTAATCAAAAAAAATTCTAACGCACCGGACTTTGGTGAAAACTTTATAAATCAATATGTTACTCATTTTGAACAATTTATTACACTCACTCCACCTAATGAAATTAGCATTGCCGATGAAGGCCTTTATTTATTACAAACTTACGATGTTAAACTGCAAATACTTAATGAAGAAAATGATGAAATCTACCAGTATAATCGTCCAGCTAATCTTCCGCTTCACTATACGAATCTAGATCTTATCAATATTTATAACCGTCATGAAACAGATACTTTATTTTTAGGTCAATCCACACAACATGATCAAGAGTTGACTTACCTCTTATTTTTCCCTCTTCATACCGTTAAACGATACACGTATACTTACAATGTAAGTGACTTAAGTATGACACATAATATTCCGATTCTTATCTTACTTAATATCTCAACGATTTTATTTATAAGCTTTATTTATTCGTTATATCTATCAAAACCCTTGAATAATATCATTTCAAACATCGTTTCTCTTTCAAAAGGTCACTACATGCCCATTCCTATCAAAAAAGGAGTCTACTCAACCGTTAACCAAAGTATTAATGACCTCTCTACTAAATTAAAACAAAATGAATTAGATCAAAAAAATCTCGATATTCTCCGCGATGAATGGATTTCAAATATCTCACATGATATCAAAACACCCCTAACCTCAATCATTGGAAGTGCTGAAATAATGGCTGATGACACTTATCCAACAGATGAAGCAACTCGTATCAACTATTCAAATATTATCTTAAATAAATCTCACTACATCAAAACCCTCGTTGATGATTTGAATTTATCAGCTCGCTTAAAAAATAAACAAATTGTCCTTAATCAAAGTCATGTTAATTTAGTTTCACTGATTCGCCATGTTGTCATTCAATTTCTAAATGAACCAAAATATGAAAATTACTCACTTAACTTTAATTATTCAGAAGAATCATTTTATGTGGATGTCGATGAAGTGCTTCTGAAACGTGTCTTTATCAACTTAATAACGAATGCCATTATCCATAACGACGCGTCCATCGTTATTAACATTTCAATTTTCAAAACGGATGCTAACTATGTAACAATTTTGATTGAGGATGATGGAAAAGGCATTTCACCTATTGATTTAGAATACATATTTAATCGCTATTATCGTGGAACCAATACAAGTCAAGCCACAGAAGGATCAGGTCTTGGAATGGCCATTGCCCATGATATTATAAAAATCCATAATGGTAACATCCACCTGGAAAGTGAACTTAATCAAGGAACACAGATAAAGATTACACTCCCCATAACAAAAAAACTCTAGAATTCTAGAGTTTTTTTCTATCCACAGATTTTTTTTATGCCTAACAAATATAATCCTTATTTTACTGATAAAATAGCAGGATTAAATTGGCTATTTCCCTATTAAATTTAAGAAAAAACAACTAATTTTTTCATTTTTATCTATGAAAACGTTCCACGTGGAACAATTTGGGTATTTTTATGACGTAATCATAAGATTCTTAAGATTAATTCAATAAAAACTTTCTTTATTCAAATATTTCAAAATAGTTAAGCTTCAATTTTATCCACAGGTCTGCCTTTTCAATATTAACGGAGTTTAGTTTATACCGTGACACATCTTTTCTTATCCATAAAAAAAAGCTAGACACAAGGTCTAGCTTAAAATTATGCTTTTTTAACAACTGAAGATTTTAAATTCATAGCTCCGAAACCTTCGATTTTACAGCTAATATCATGTCCATCCACTGCGTCATGTACTAAGCGAATGCTTTTTACTTTTGTACCGACTTTGATTGATGATGAACTTCCTTTTACTTTAAGGTCTTTAATAACAGTAACTGAATCACCGTCATTTAAAACATTTCCGTTCGCATCTTTAATGACAGTTGCAGCTTCTGCTTCATTTAAAGCATCGTAGCTCCACTCATAAGCACATTCTGGACAAACGAATTGGCTTCCGTCGTCATAAGTATATTCACAATTACATTTTGGGCAATTTGGAATTTCCATCATAATTTAATATCCTCCATTCATTAACTTTAATACGAATTGATAAACTAAATTTCAAGTGAATTTTCACTTAAAAATTCTCAAACCAAATAAATAGTTCGTTCTACGCTTATATACTATCATAATTTCATCAGATTGACAAACTAGCACCCAAACGGTATAAAACCAGCCATACCCTTTATATTATATCCCAAAAAACGAACTCTAATTTTTACAGAGTTCGTTTTTTGAATGTCATTATATAAGTCACAGTAAGTTTTATGGGGTTTTTAAATTTTTACAGCGACTATTGGCTGTCTTAGTATGACGATCTTTATATCTAGTTTTCTAATCCACGATATTTAATTGCTAATCCTTTTAAGAAGTTTCTTAAATAACGATCGCCACATTCTTTATAATTTTTATGTCCTTCTTTTCTGAAAACAGCACTTAATTCACCTTTAGAGATTTCAACACCAACTGATGATAAAATTTCAAGGATATCTTCGCTAGTTAATTGTAAGGCAATTTTTAATTTCTTAAATACAATGTTATTCACGTTATGGTTTTTCGCAATATTTAACTCAGGCGCTTTAGCCCCAGGTTTTTGTTCTTGTTTTCCACGCTTATAAATAATAAGCCCATTTAAAAAAGCATCTAATGTTAGATTATGGCATGGCATATTTTCTTCTTGCTCATCCTCACTATCTTCAAAAATATCTTTATCTCTTGATTTAATTAATAACAGTCTAATATCCTCATGTGAGATATCAAGACCTCCCAGTTTAAAAATCTTGATCATTTCTGCATTACTATAATCAAGCGCATAGCGTATTCTAATTAAAATATCATTATTATCCATCACTCGTACCTCCAAAATTTCATTAACGTCTACTTCATTATATCATAGCATGGTCAACATACAGTATTCTTATTCTAGATATACTCTCTTCTTCAAAACAAAAGCGGTTCTGTCTCGAGAGGAGACAGAACCGCTTTTAAACTATTTAAATGATTTCGTTAAAATAGCAACCACATCATCGTGAGTCAATGTAATGGGATCAAATTCGAACAATCCTCCCATTGTTTCACGTGCATTTGTCGCGTATTTCTCTAAGTCATCACCACAAATTCCAAAGTCAGACATTTTTAAATCAGCTACATCACAAGCCTCTATTAAGTCTACTAAAGCCGTCACGAAATCCATTGGTTGAGTCGCCTCTTTTTTACCTAATGCGATAGCCATATCAATCATTCGTTGATCGCACGCGCCGCTATTTGCAAGATGCGTGTAATACGCCTCACTAATCATAATTAATCCCGCACCATGCGTTAAGTTTGGATGAAAAGCACTTAACGCATGTTCAATCGAATGCTCAGAGGTGCATCCTGAAGTTGATTCAACTAATCCAGACAACGTATTAGCAAGGGCTACATTAGCACGAGCTTCCTCATTATCACCCTGTTTTACAGCCGTAACTAACGATTTTCCGATTAATTCAATTGCTTTTAAAGCATACATATCGCTCATCACATAAGCCGTCTTATTCAGATAACCTTCTGTACTGTGGAATAGTGCATCAAACCCTTGATACGCCGTTAATTTAGGTGGAACCGTCATCATTAAATCAGGATCCACAATCGCTAACACCGGGAACGTTTTATCGTAACCAAATCCAATTTTTTCATTTGTTTCCTCATCCGTAATAACCGTCCAAGGATCAACTTCAGTTCCCGTTCCAGCCGTTGTCGTAATCGCAATAATTGGTAGTGGATTATTTTTTACCGGTAAAGCTTTCCCCGTTCCACCCCCAATATAATCCCAATAGTCCCCCTCATTTGTCGCCATCACAGCAATACTCTTCGCCGCATCAATACTACTTCCCCCACCTAAACCAATCACAAAATCACAGTCATTTGCGCGAGCTAACTCAGCCCCCTCCATAACATTTGGGCGAGTTGGATTAGGTTGAATTTGATCAAATAACACATGCGCCACTCCACAAAGTTGTAATTGTTCTAAAAGTTTCTTTAAATAACCAAATTTCTTAGTTGAAGTCCCAGCCGAAATAACGATTA
>JBOFCV010000404.1:0-18032 GCA_051646305.1 Turicibacter sp. | reverse complement strand
TTCTGGCACAAACCCATGTTGCCTGTCTAACTCTGATGGTGTATATGTAGCGCTAAACTCATTAACTTTATTTTGAATTCTAGTTTTTACACTCTGATCATCATTTAAAAATTTATTATCATACAGCGCTTTTTCAACCCCCATCAATTTTGAAAGTTCTAAAATTACAGCCTTTTCTTTTTCGACACTCTCAGTGAAAACTTTTTCTCTATCTTTAAATGGAGTAACTTTCAATTTATTGATAATGTCATCTCTGTTTAGTTTGCTTTTAAAAATTTCTTCGGTTTTTTGAGTATATTCACGCATAGATATTTCATCGTTTAATTTTTCTAATTCTTTTAAACGTGATTCAATTTCATTCTGATTATTATTTCCAGTTATATTCTGCACTAAACCAGATCGCTTAGCTTTTTCAACAAGAATTTTATTGATCGATTCAGACATGACACCGATTTTGTTAACCAACTCATTGTATTCCTCTTTTGACACCCATGTAGATTTAGTTTCTTCACCAGTGGTTTGAGCGCTCTCACTCTGAGTTGACTCCATTTGAGCACTCTCAGTTTGAGTAGTTTCAACTTTAACATCATTACTAGTTGATGGCGCACCATCCATATTTACAACATCATTCATTTTCTACCCCTATTAATTTTTTCGTCTCAGAATTATTATTATTTAATATAATACTCGCATATACATCTTGCAACAATTCAGTTTGTCTAATAGATCGATCACTCAATCTATTGGATGTCTTTAATGTGGAAATGTAATTTTTCTCGAGTGACGCCAAAGTTTTCAACGTAGCACACTTTGCGAGAATATCTCTAGACTGCATTGTATTTCTAACATGATCAACTATATCCTCAGCCAGGTCACTATCACATTGCCCACTCACAATTTGCTCATACAATGTTTTCATGATGCATCCTTAGCGTTCGCAATATCCATTATACTATCCAACACATCCATTAAGTCTCCAAATTTCATCTGATAAAAATCTGGGAATGTATCTAATATGATCTTGTCATTTACCAAATCATCAACTGAAAATTTTAAATCATGTAATATTAGTAAGAGAGTATTTTTATATGCGTCATTATTCATTTCATGTGGTGATTTATCAATTTTAAGATAATTATTATAAAGTTCTCTAACTACAGGATCAGAGTATATAGTTTTTAAAACCTCGCCAGGCTTGGCACTTGGCACATTATGTGCAACTGCCATGTTTTTAACATGCTCAACTAATTTATTATGAGCCCCAATTACTTGATCTGGATATTTTATATTGTCAACTCCCTGATGTGAAACAATATCCACCACAGAATTTTTCAAAAGCGATACAAATGGAAGAAGTTTTTCAATCTCAGATATAACTTTTTCACCCTCCTCCGATAATGGAACAGACTTAATTTTATCGAGAGAGGAATTAAACGCAGTACTAAATGAATCAATTTCACGCAGAATATCCTCATCTGATCTTCGCCGCCGTAGAGAGGCGTTTTTCCCATCAACATAATTATGTGTGTGATGAGAGTCAACTTCTCTCCTAGAAACTAATGCAAAAATACGATTTAAAAATACAGACAGACCTTTTACAACTTGTTTTACTCCCAAGGTCAAACCCTTTGTTAAAAGAGAAAATACAGGTTTCAAAACTTTAACACTTTGTTTACCAAAATTGATAACTAGTTGGGGAATATCAACCTTATTCCAAATCGATTTACCCAAATCACTAACTGATTTTATTAATGTACCAGACACACCCAATTTAATCAATGGAACCAAACCTCCCATTGTACCCACAATGGCTAAATTATCTAAGTACTTTGGTTCAGCCAATTCTGGTAATCCAATTTCAGCTCTCATTGGATTGACTAAATATGAATTAATTATATGATCTGGGACACCCAAAGTATAAGCTTCGACTCCCATTCCAATCAATGGTGGTGTAGCCAATCCAATAACACCACCTATCCTCTCACCAGCTTTAAGTCCCAGTAATCTTCCAAGTCGAAAACCAAAGCCACCAGCATAAACCATACTCGCTAAAGATGCAATTTTGCCTAATCCCTGCATAGGAAAATCACCTTCAAATGCCCCAATTATTTCTCCAGCCATATTGGGAAACATATGAAGTAGATTAGATACAAAACCCTCTGGAGAGTTTTTTATATGTTGCTGATAATCAGCAATATAACGTTTAACAATATATTGCTGAAGTTGATTCTCCGGCAAATTCATACCATATTCAATATTCAATTTTCTGCGTGCAATTGCCAATATTTGATTGTTCCCATTCATATCCAATTCGTTAATGTGCACCCTACTCGGATCAATGACACTGTCTAAATAATCCGCTGCGGCTTCCGGATCATCAGCCTCTAATTGTGAATAATCTTTTAAAAATTCCCCGAGTGAGACTGTTAAGAAACGTTCTGCCAAACTTTCTTTGGAAGATAGGGAGGACATACCCCACACTCTTTCAAAATCCATTGAATCTTTAAATGATCCTTCCTCAGGCACGGGAGCTATTTTAGTCGCCCTAGCTCTTAACTTCTCCAATAATTCGATGCGCTTATCCTTAAGTACATCATTAGGATCCCCAGAAATAGATAACATAATTACTCCAATTTAAAGCCCATTTATTAACTTATCGCCGGCATAATATTCCACTGGTTTACCAGTATAGACATTGACAATTTGATTACCTGTCACCTCATCAATTAATGTATAGGAATTTGCTCCTATATTTTTCAGCCCCGCATACATAGCCACAAAAGGGATTGGGTGTGTGAGATTCCTTTTAAACTCATCCAAAACACCACCAATAGTATATTTACTATCACCACGTAACATTGTCTCAACAACCTTATCTACACTACTAACATCAAAATCATATGGTTTCCTGTGTGCTGCGACTATCAAATTAATCTTGATAAGGTCAAAATTAACAGAAGGTTTTGTAGTCCAAGCATCAGAAAACCACTCATGTTTTTCAAATTTAATTCCGGCATTATTTACCAGATCCTTAATATTTACTCCCTCTGGTGGTTTACCATTCGAATAAAGTTTACTGAATTCATTCTGGATAACTTTGCGAAAAATAGGATCGGCATTATATCGCTTTAGATAATAGTTTTTCTTCCGATCAATTTTTGTTATTAGTCCACGGATTGAATGTGTTTCGGCATCAACATAGTGATCTAATATATTTGAAGCCAGTAAAGCCGGATTCTTTAATATTTGACCAGAAAGACGTTCTATATCCAAATCAGAATTTAATCCATTTAAATAACCAAAAATAATAGGGGAAGTAAAAGTATTAATTGTATCATTATATGCACGTTTAATGTCTTGGGAAAACATTCCATTATATGACCTAATGTGCTCCTGTAGGTTTTTTAAAAATGGCAACATAGTAACATCACCCAATTTCAACCTATCCAGTTCTTGTTGAGTGAAAATATTGACATCACGTTTAGGAGAATAAAATGCTGTTTTGACCACCAGACCCATTCTTGATGCGGCTTTATCACTTGGAAACATGGTCGAAAATCCAGCGTCAGATGCTAAATTTCTAGCAATTAAATAATTTAGCGGGTTACTATCCAACATGTTTTGACTAAGTTGAACATAACTAGAAACACTTGATAATCTCAATTCTTTTTCAAATGTAGAAAGTGAGGGATCACTGGTTAATTTAGCAGTATATATAGTCAATGCATTGTCTAATCCTGCTTGCGGATTGAAATCAAAAATCTCATTAAACTTATTGATTTCATATGCGACTTCAGGTGACGACTCTCTAATCTCATCAATGTTCATTGAATAAACTTTTGCAGCTTGGAGACGTAAATTTCTCCGTCTTGCAAGTTGTTCACGAACTTGTTCATCGTCTAATTGAACTTTTTCTTTGGCGTATTGTGTATACAATCCATCTGGAATATTACTATTATACGTCATATTCTCTAAATTTTTTAGTCTCTGTTCATTGATGAATTGATGAGCTTTAGTCTCACCCAAATAAGCCACCAAAGTATGATAAGCGGTTGCACCAGTTTCACTATCTAAAACATCCTCATAATCATCATGTCTATGATTTTCATAGGACAAAAAAGATATAGTCGAATCCAATCTTTTTTTGTTTAGTTGCTGTGCAGAGGTCTCAGTTAAATCCCCAATTGTTTTCATGGTTAAAGTAGATAAATAATCTAGTGACTCTCTACTGTCGTATGGAGACATCTTGATTTTAATTTCATTAAACCCATCGGTAATTTTCTTTTTATAACCATTCAAAATTGCGGGATTGGTCAGATCAAGATTACCATAATTAATCTCATCTCTGATTCTATTAGCAAAATCAGATGCCTGCAATTTCATGGTAAACAATCTATCTCTATCAAAAATGCTCAGACCATCTTTCAAAGTAGTTAATATAGTGTTAAAAAAATCTTTGGATGTTTTTTCAGATTGGGAAACTATATCCACATTAGTAGATAATGCTTCTTCTTGCATCTTATCCTTAATATCTTCTAATCCCATTATAAATTTATCAGTCATAATTAACCCCCATATTTTGAGCGAACCTATTTAAATTCTGATGTGCACGATTCTCTGGATAAATAAAATCATATAAGTTTTCTAGAAAATATCTTCTCCAAATGGCACCTAGCACAGGAAAATTTCGGATTAAATTATATGAGTTCATCGCCTTAAATATATCATATGTCGCTGCATTAGTATGACCATGAACTAAATCTGATATAGCTGCTGCTCCACCAACCAATAATGGAGCTGCGGGGTGTCTGATAGATGTATCTAAAAATCCACCTATATCCTTATCCAAAATTTTGGAAATTGGATCCCCCAATACCCCAGTCAATGGAGATTGAATAATTGCTGATCTCATGAACTTTTTGAAATCCTCAACATCACCACCACGACCTTTAATTTTTAGATAGTTGTAAATCACACTTTGAATGATTGAGACTCCAGCATATTTTGTCACAAATAGAGGATCAAACTTCAATAACTTCTCAAATACTCTCATTGTGTTATTAAATTCCGTGATTGTTGGAGATTTAAACATCAACAAGGATTTAATAATCAAACTTATATATGGTAGTCTATCAGCAGCATATTTGAGTGCTGCACCGATTGTGTCCTGCTCTGGAATGAGCAAATCCACAAATAGTGCTGCTCGACCCTCATAACGATATCTCATCTCGTCATTCATCAAATAAGTCAGTAATAAATAAATTCCATTTTCCTGTTCAACAATGAATTTATCTTTATTTTTAGCGATATAATCATACAGTTCTTTATCTTTGAACCCAATCAATTTATCGAGACGCTCCCAATTTTTCATAGATCCATTTATAAAATCTCTGGCTAAAACTTTATTAATTACTAAACCAGCAGCACGTCTCCCATCATGAGAAATAATTTCATTCGAATATAATTTAGTACCAAATCGACGAAAGTTTTTTTCACCTGGTGTAGACTGTGAATGATCAATCGTATCAAATGGCAATACTGATCCAGCAATTTTCAACTCTTCATCATTCAAATTCTCAGTTAAAGTTTTTGCATATGTCATTGCAAAATTGACAACTTCCTTGACTGAAGTGGATAACATGAAAGATGTAGTAATTGCATCATTGACAATTGATGTGAGTGGCATACCACTCAATGCAGATCCAAAAAATAAATTACCTAAGATTTCCATGATCTTATTTGGTGGTTTTGATGGTGGCACAAATGTAGAGCCCCTTAGATAATCTGTTTTAAATTTTAATGATGCATAAGCCTTAGACAGAAAAAATTTATGAGGGTCGGCACCTAGCTTCAATTTCTTTTTTGATTTTCTATTCACACCAATTTTCATGTGTTTTTCGTAATCTGCTTTGGGTAGATCTAATGTGGCTTTAACAACATCATGCAATTTGTTGATCTCATCTAGGATACTATACTCAGCTCGTTTATGAGTTAGAGTCAGGTATTTATATTTATGTCTTGCCCTGATTTGCCTCATAAGAGTTTCTAGTAAGATATTATAATTCGATTCAAATATCCCAAGATTAATAAACACCTGTCTTTTGGCATCAAATGATTTATAAAAAAATACTCGTTCACCGAATTTCTGAACACTACTTCGGCGCCCACCGGCACTTTTACCATTATCAGCTAAAATTGCTTGAAGTGATCTTTTCAAATCATTCATTTCAAATCTTGGCACATTGGATGGGAATATACCTGTTTTCTCATACTCATCAATCACAGCCAACATTTCCGCCTGTTTTTCTTTAGAGGCATCTGAAATTTTCTTTTTATAGTGATTGATGGACATAGCATCTATATCTAAATATGGATAGATATAAACACACATTTGGAATAAAGTAGCCTCTAAATCACGCCCTTTATTTAATTCATTATAGACGCGAATTATTCCATCACGGACAAGACCCTGATTAGTATAATCTTCAATATAACCATGACTTGTTTTACTCAGGATATTAGCCATGAGCAAATCCTGATTCTTAATGATCTTTTGTAATTCGCGAAATGTAGGCTTGAAATCCGCTGGAATATCTAAATCATCGATTTCTTTTGAAACTAATTGACCCAGAATAATGTCCACAGAAGTTTTCGCTTCATCAAGTGATCCAACACGTAACTTGGTGTGCCAATTTCTTATTAACACATCAACTAAAGAACTGAAGGTAGTCACAACTTTATCCAACTCAGACTTCATCATGCGATCAGTTAAATCCAAATAACTGGATAAAGTTGAAATCATAGAACCAACATTAATTTCAGATTTTGGCATGTGCAAAACCTGAACTAGAAAACTATATAAAATTGGTGACACAACATTTAAATTGCCTCTGAGTTTCAAGAGCTCATATTTACTAGGGTCGACCTTTCGAGGTTTAGATTCTGGATTAACATAATGCATTACTCTGGTGTTATCACCATACAACGTAGATTTTGGATTTAGAATCACCGATTGAATTCTATCAGCGCTATTAGTCAGAAATTCTACCACACCAGCGTATGAGAGATGAGTCTTACTGAAAAATGAATATTTATCAGTCAACATTGCATTCACAACAGTCGAAAACACCCCATCTATTTTCTCTCTGTCTCCAGAGCCCAAATCTGCTAGTAACTTCTTGATTAAAGTCTTACTCTGATCTTTTGGCAACATTGATCTGAGGATACCAGCAATTGGCTTAAACTCATTGCTGACTTTCTCCATATCACGCAGATTAATCTTGAATGATTGATTTGACCGCATCAATTTACCATTTTTGATTTCTTTCAATAATAAACTGCCGAGTTTTGCATAAGACGGCATTTTATTGATTTCCTCGAACATTAATTTCTGAGTATAAGCTGTGGAAAAAATATCCTTGCCACGAAGTAAAGCTCTGGCATTTTCTCCTTCTGGAGACTTCAAAAATACTGAAAGTGGTTGGGAACCCTTCTTTTTTAGTACACGACCATAAAGTTTTTCACCGAATAACGATTTTAAAAAATTCTCATTGGAGAAATCATCATAATCACCCCTCAGTAATTTGCTAAACGTAGTCGTCTCAGTAACATATTTTGGGTCACGACCAATCTTGATTAGACCATCTTTCAACAGTCCATAATTTGGATCCCTAGAATTAAAATCAAACAAATCCTCTTGATTTATATCATCAAAAGTGACTTTAGTATCTATTTGATCTGGTTCAAATATATCATTCAAAACAGTATCTAAAAATTGTGGATGATATAAAGCTGGCAAATTATTGGAAGATTCAAGTTTTTGCTGTTCTTGTATGGTTAAATAATTTGCTATTAGTCGATCTATAGTTTCCTGTGAAACACTATAAGGATCATATTGATCTATTGTGTTTTTAAGATCTTTAACAATTTGACGAGTTTTAGCATCATCGCTGAAACTCAATTGAGTATTTCCAGTCAGAGACTTATACGTTCTACCAATCATGTCTGCAACTAAGCGATTGAAGACTTCATTGAATTTTAATTTTATTAATCCACCAGTGAAAAATTCCATCACACAGACCTATTATTCTCAATATTATTTTGAGCTACTTGACTTGCTGTTTGCATCAGGGATTGGTATTGCATTAACTGATTTTGTTCTGTATCTGAAGAAATCGAGAATAGTTTAGCTGCTTCACTGAGAATTTGATCAGTGTTAATACCAGCCTGTTTAAGATTCATTGCACGTTCTACAATCGACATGTAAGAATTCATATCTATCATACGTTCTCTGATGTGTTGGTCACCAGACACATTTCTGACTCTGACTCGGAAATTCATTATGTCTATATTCTTGAACATATTGTTTTTCTGTATTTTATTTTTTCTCTGGAATGAATCAACATCGTCAAGAGACTCGTCTATTAATAAAGTCGGGAACTTGTTCTTGAAAACATTAGCCATATACTTAATGAGCGAAATAACAACATCATCAGCTATCAATGCCGCCTTACTCGAAATCGATACTCTATCATAAGCATCTCGCATTTGGGTTTCCTGCGTTGACATACCAGATTCCCCTTTTGCGAGTACCATTTGATTTGGCATTAGCACATCTCTAATGTCTTTTTTGTACATTTCAATTAAATATAAAGTTTGGGCTGGATTGGAATTGACCGGTAGTGGCTGTATTGGTAATTGGTCACTTGAGCCGTTGTATGACTTAGTCAAAATTTTACAACCCAAACTCTGTATGAGGTGCGGATTATTATATAATTCCTGTTTCTGTGTGTCAATCTGTCCCTCTGGAACTAAGATACTAGGGATGAGTGCAGTGTATGCAGTTTCTTCTAATGTCTTCAACATATTATTAATATTTACTAAAGACGGTAAAATGTATAATCCCATACCATCCCCAATGCGGTTACCCGAACGTGGGGTGTATGTTGACACATAGATCGGCTGATACTCGTGATGTTTATCCTTGTAGATAGTATACAACTTATCTTCTTTAGTTTTGTATATGTATTGAGAAGATTTCCAAGTATTAGTAGAGTTATTCCGTTCAAAAATCCGGTAGATTTCATCTTGAATTGTGTAATTAAAATCGTTAACTGGATCGAAATAACCATTGGCTATACTAGCAGTGAATTCATCAATTCTGGCAACATTACGTAGAGAAAACACAACTCTCTCAATGTTATGAGTTTCACCAAATTCAATCGATACTAATTCTGGTGGGATAGTGATAAACGTTTGACCAAGTGGTGTTTTGTCTATAAAGATAACAGCTAAACCAAACTCATACCAATCCCGAATAAATGAATTGAAAGCTTTTTTAAAGTTACAAAGTGGATCATTAAATTTATCCAATAAGAACTGCGAAATATTATTATAATATTTCAGCAGATCAGGATCATTTTCTAACCCTATTTGATTCGGCAAAAGTTGAAATGCCGGCTGTGAATAGTTCCAGATTGTAGTTTCTAAATTGGAAACCCAATAATCAATTAAACGATTGACATCTGATACATAAGGTCTGAATTTTGGATTGGAATATGCACCATATAAACTCAATCCACTATTATACGAAGTATTATCCTCACCATAATTATTGCCATATACAATGCTTTTGTAAATGGCGACATTACGATTGAACAAACTCTTCCGAATTTTATCATCAATGAAACTAATCCAGAGTCTTAAATTTGTTGAGCCATAAAACATATTACCCCTCCAACCCCAACGATTTCATTATTTTCTTGTATCTATCATTATCTAATTTGTCTTGGTAACCTTTAATTCCAGCCCCAGCAACAGCCGAAAACAAATTTTTAGTTAAATTATTATCGACCTGATCTTTTAATCCACCTATTTGTGTTGAAAGTGTTGATGCCCCATAAGTCTCAATATCATTAGCTAAAGCATCAGCTTTTGACATTTCAGCTATAACCAATGGCGAATTTGGGTCTAACCCATTTGCGCCGGCTACATCTTTGAGTGACATCTTATATGTTATCAAATCTCTCTTGAGTTTTTTCATTCCAGAACTGTACTGTTCCTGAAGTAGATTTTTTTTCGCCCTGAACGTATCCTCTTCTAAATTATACGTTTCATATGCCAAAGCCATATTTACTAATAGTTCTGCCAAAAACATTTTCACTCCCGCTATTTTTCATCGTAAATTCACCATAAAAAAACGTATAAGATAACGCTTCTAAAATATCAGGGCTTTTTTCATTTGGTGATTTGCGCCCTAGATTATATTTACCATATTCATCGACTTCCCACCTTAACATTTTACATTCTGAGATAAAATTAATTTTTTGTTCGCCAGAACGGGTTTTTAAATATGGCGTATTTTTTAAAACCCATTCACGTAACATGAATAATAATTCCGATTTTCTATTCACAAACATATCTACATTTAGCGGTTTTGATTGAAGTGCGACATCTGGGATATTTTTGATTCCCAATTCTCGCAAGTTGCTGAGCATGTCTCGTCCTATCCCAGAAACATCAATAACTATTCTCGCTCCATTTTTATGCCAGTCACAGATTTTTGATATTAAATAATGCGGTTTTTCTGTATTAGAGTAAAATAAGATTTCCGCCTGATTATTACATCTTGCAACAGCTACAGTGTAATCTCTTCCCACACCATAAGCCATGTCAATTCCGATAACACAGCCAGATGTTAATTGGTGAATGTCAGTTGAAAATCGATAATTTTTAATATCAAAGATATTCTGAAGATCAGAGTCAACTAGAAAAGCTAAATCTCTATTGTCACAAAATTCCGCCTCAACAAACATCTTGTATTGTTCTGTGCCGACTGGATAACTTTTAATACGTTCGAGAGCATTATTATTTCTAGTCCTCTTCAGAGCAGATGCTGGCACATGGAATCTGTGAAAGTTATCATACTCTCTGTAATTGAAAATTTTATAAAAAATACTTGCCGACGTTCTATCCGTTGTATTTCCGGCTAAAATCATAATTGCTTTTCCGGATGTGAAAATACCTTGCAAAACGTGATAGACAACTTCATCCAGTGTTGAAGCTTCATCGATCACATATAAGTTTAAGGATTCTGAGTGATCACCCGCAACATTGTCGGCATTTACCAAATTTGCAATTACTCCATTAATCACATTGGACTCAGAAGGATAGCCATCATTGTCGATCATGTGATATGAAAATTTGTTTAATTGAAACATTTTTGCAAAATTAGATTTTTCTAGTAGCTCTCTACAAGCCCCCAACAAAATATCCTTAGTTTGTTTTTGAGTTGATGCCATCCCTCTTACTTTAGGATATTCAAAACACATACAACCCCAAATCATGATTAGAGCTAGGAGTCTGGTTTTTCCTGCACCTTTACAGGATTTAATTGCAATTCTTAAACCAGACTCTCTGCCATTCATAAAATTATCAATAAGAGTAATAATCTCTAATTGAAAATCTTCGAAGAATAATTTAGCACCTTTATTTGGGTGTGCAGGAATATCATAGAAAGTCCCTGACCCATCTAAAGTTTCAAACTCCTTATAAAAATAATGAACAATGAATTTAAATAAGTTGTTTTGATATATGTGCCAAATTTCTCTCATAATTAAAAATCATAAACATCAGGATTTAATTTAATTTTGGTATACTCGGTCGATCTTGTTTTTAAAAAGTCATAAGACTTATATTCTGTCATCTTTACCATAAAGGGCAATGGACATTCTATATTGGTATTATAAGTATTTTTAATAAAAAAATCAATACGGTAATCAATTAAATATTTGTAATACGCTTCTAGTTTATTCATTGTATCAACAAAAACCGGTGGGAGATCGTGTTCAACAACTGAAATCCTAAGGGCATGAATCCATTCCAATTCTGTGTGTAAAACTTCTTTTCCATGTTCTCGTAACAAGTACTCAAAAATTGCAACATCAATATTATGTTCTCGCATTGCATATTCTCTAATAAACTTCGACATTGTCTCCACATGGAGGTTTTCATCTCGAATTGAGAAACTGACAATTGATGCCGTGTCCATAAATGACCCAGATAGTGATAAACACATGAGCAATGCAAACATACCATACAGCATCACGCCTTCGCCAAACAAAACAAGTTTGATAATCGACAGTAGATTAGTTTTGATATTTGTTTGATTGTGTAAATTCATTTTCAAATTTTCAATTGATGTTAATCTGCCAGCGGCTTTTTCATACATTTCAAAATTGCGATATACTTTCCCATCTAAGTTCAACGACTTGAATAGGAAATCATACGCAAACACATGAATCACCTCCATATTTGCTATGGTTGAAAACAGCATTTGAATCTCTGGATTGCCTTCAACATTGAAAAACATCGGATACAATTTACCATAAGTTTCCGAGATTTCTATGTCTGATTGTACAAAGTATGATAATATATCATTTAAAACGGATTTAAGGCTCATTTTAGAAGCTTTATAGTCTCTTAGATCTTTTGACATAGTAAATTCTTCTGCACGCCAAAACATGTCCAATTGCTGTTTAGCGGCTTCGACACATATTGGGTATTTAATATTCTCCAAAGTTTTCATTTTCGCTCCATCAATAAAATAATAGTGGGTTAGGTTATACCTTTAAAATTTCCAGATTACAAAAAATTCCAAAAATTTTTTTAAACCACCTGCAATACTCGGTTTTGCAATTATTAACTTATCAATGTTTGAGTTTGTGAAATTTAGTAGTTGTAAAAGTGAGGCTACTTAGGTCAAAAATCGCTTGACACACCCCCCCGTCTCCGTTATCAAAGAGTATAATCCCTCTGAATTTTTTGGTGTTGTGCAACCCGCAACCATGATGTGATACACTTACGCAATTATTCAATTCCATAATTGATCAACATAATCCAGTATAGCATACCCTAACCAATTGTCAACAATTATTTTATAGTTTCTTAAAAAAAGTTTCTTAATAAATTATACAATTATTCAATTAATAAATTATATATTTTATTAATTTTTATATAATTTCCCCCATAACCTTTTATTAATAATTTCATATTTTATATAATTTAATAATTTCATAATTTTATTAATTTCTTATTAATTATAATAGTTAATAATTATATAATTGCATAAGTTAATAATTTCATAATTATTTAATTGTTTAATTTATTAAAGTTTATTATTATTAATATCTTTATAATTATATAATTGCGCAATCATTAATTAATTATACTTTATAATTATTAATACTTTCATAATTATATAATTGTTTAATTTTTCATACTTTTTAATTTGCAAGATACATCAAATAAAACTTGACAAATATTATTTTTGTTATACGCGTACGCGCGGGCGCGCGCCCGTTCATTAATATATTTTGAATAGTTTAAGCATTAATTTATCAATAAACTTTTTTCTATATTTTATGAAAAAAGTGCTTGCGTTCTGTTTTTCATGTGGTATAGTACTAATATAAAGCAGCGAAGTGCTGTGATAACAATAAATGGAGCTAATATGTCTTTGCAATTAAAATCATTGTTAAAGGATAATGAACATTTTACCATTATCCAAATGAAGGATACATTAATAGAATTTCAATTTTTGCAATTTCATGCTTTTATCAAGTTCCCGTTTCCAGTAACGGATAAGGGGCTTGATCATAATTTGAGCGCAATCGTAAAGCATATGCGTTCTAATACTGGTTGGTGGGTTGAGAAAATTAAACCGGCTGGCAAGTACGCCGTGAACGAAGGCAATATCACTGTGATTGCAACTCTAATCGATTAATGTTGCGGGGGGGTTAACCCCTGCACGTTATAGAATTTTTTTAAAATAAACACATAGGGGTATATTTATGATCGAAAATAAAAAATTTTCCCTCAAGGAAAGTTACAAGCTCATTACTTGTGATGGGGCGCTCAAGCCTCATGAGCTTGCTAGAGTTCGGGAAACAAGGTTGTGGGCAAAACCACCAGAAGAGCCTAAGTGGTTCAGTCATCGGTGGGCTTTATTAGGGGCTCTCATTACGGGGTCTGCGGCGCTGCTGCTGCTCATAGCGCAATGCGCTTGTTAATGTTGGGTGGTTTAAACACCCAACTACACAATTAAACAATTGATTATTTGATTATTTGAAGAGGTATATTATGATTAATTTTAAACAATGGTGGTGTACAGCACAAAAGGCGCTATCAAAATCAAAAAAGGGGTGGTGTGCAACTGAAATTAAAGAGTCGCCATCAAAAAAATATAAGATTATTGAAAAATTTAGCAGTGCGTTGTGTCCAACAGTCAAAAAATGGTGGGTGATTCACGTCGAAATAAATTTATTCTTTTGGGCACTAGTATTTACCAGCGCCTTTATTTTAATGCTCTTTGGGGTGTGACACAACACCCTGAAGGTTACAATCTATATTTTTACTGTATTAGGGGGCTAACATAATGCGGAATAACGTCTATGAATTTTATCACGATCAGAATCAAGAGATGTATTATCTTGAAATTCTAAGTGAGATGAGGATATTTATTATATCATGGTGGGGTGCTGGCGCAATAGATTTGCGCAATGTGGAACCGTCTGGCATGACCTCAGACATTTTTTTAGACCATTTAAAAGATGGGGTGGTTCGTACTAAAATTTTTGAAAAGTTGAAGGGCTTAGGTAAAAAGTTTGAGTCGAGCAAAATCAAAGAGGAGTACGTTTATCGTTATCATCATGTAAGATATAAAATCCTCATAGAGGTATCTAATGTTGATCGTGGGTATTATGGTGTGAGCTGGTAGTGCAGCTCACATCAACAAAATATAATCTAATTTTTTTAACATAACATAGGAGCTAAAATATGAATAATAATATGGATCATTTGGTTGCACTGAAAGATGATGTTTATGGTTTAAAACGTGGTGAAGAACTTTATTTTTTCGAACCATGGGACGAAAACCATATGCAGGTCACAGCTCAAAAATGGATGGGTATGATCGATCTGCAGCGAGTCAACGACAATGCTTTAACCACAGATATGGTCTTAGAGCAGTTAAAACACAATGGTGTTAGCAACGAGATCATTTTCACATTAGACGATTTATATCGTGATTTAAAGAACAAGTATTGCGGGCGGTTTCCGTATTCTAGAAACCCAATGATGTTGTTACACGACGACACACGTCCATATTTTGTCGATTTTCCGTATAATACTGGGGAGACTCAAAGCTCACGTGGTCAGTGTAATTTTTATTTAGACGATGAATTAGAAAATAAGAAATTCCTCGTCGACTTAGAAGTTAACAGGTTGTCACTAAAAGCCTCTCACTCCATGCCTCAGTGGAAAAAATATGAGAAGGAATATAAAAGTATCATGAAGAAATTAGAAGCTAAAACTGCGCAAGCATAGTATGTGTGTGTGTGGTTAGACCACACATTACACAAGAGTAAAGTATAATCTATTTTTTAAAAACCAAATATTAGAGGGGTATTATGTTAAATTTTATAAAAATTAATGAGACTGTGTTGTGTTTTGAAATTTCCACACACCAGTATTTTATCGAGCGTCTCGACACAAAAAAATTATTGATAACGTGGCAAACATGGCATGGGCACATCATGCTGCCTGACAATCTACCCTCTGAGGTCTTCCTAGAACACCTTAAAAATTTTAGGGTGTGTGACAGCATCATCTATCAAATACACGGGCTAAAATGGACAGTCGGCTACGCATTGTCACTTCCAAAAACAGGCACCTCAATGCGAACTTGCAAATACACTATTGATAATCAGAAATACAGCGTCAGCGCTTTTTTAACAGATTGGACACGGGAAGCTAATGGGGTCATGCCAGCCTGGCAATCATACAAAGATCAATATGATCAAGTTAAAACTCTAGGATGTGTATAATGTAAACCAAATTTTAATAGGTAATTTTATGTTTGAAGTAGAACAAAATTTTAGATGGGAACAATTTCGGAAGGGTTTGTTTCCTGCGAGTATTAAACCAAGTGATATCATATTTGATGAATTGCGTACTATTGGTGTGCGTCAGTATCACATCACACTGTTTGATCCTGGTTTTAATGATGGGAATTTCTGTAAAATTTATTTGAATTTTCAAGTGGTTGTCCCATCAAATAATTTTAAACTCGAGGCTCATAGGTGGTGCACGGTTGAAAAAAAAGAAAGTGAAGTGGTGTTTCTCGCTTTTTTAGATACCAATCCAGAATTATATTATGAGTGGTTATTTTTAACAGCCAAAAAAGAAAGCTTTATAAACAATTGAGGGGGTCTTACACAATGAAAAATGAAGAATTTCAAACTCTTAGCGATACGCTAGGGTTTGAATCTTCCCAGCAACGAAGGTCGGTGGGGAAGATCAACACACAAACGGAATATGATAAATTTCTGGTGGGGTGTCAGCTTTCTAAGTTGGTCATCCAACCAAAATTAGACGGTGTCAATTTATTATTGATTTGGAACAGTGGGGTGGTGCGAGCAACCACACGAGGTGGTATGGATGTAACAGAAAAAATTTCAAAAATTGAGGTGGTGGGCATTCCAAAAAATTTCAATGGATATGTCATGGGGGAACTCGTTCATTATGATGGTCGAACAAAAGCCACTGGGTTTTTGAATAGAAAAAAATGGGCAAAACCAACTGATTTTGAAATTGATATAGGGTTTATGAGGGTATATGCATTTCAACTCTACGATATTCAAAAGCAATTATGGTATGCAACTGATCATCTATCAACACCCTGTGAAAGTCCCGTCTTGGGAAGTTACACAGTTGTGAAAGTGTATGATGAATTTCCATGCGATGGTATTGTAATCAAGCAATATGATAATGCTAACATCGCTGTGGCTTATAAAGGTGTAAAGTTTTTATTTTATTCAGTATGTCTAGACATTCAACTGGTTACGGGGGAGAAAGGAAGACTCACACCAATTTTAACGATCGAACCTGTTGAATTACCCAATGGTAATATTATATCAAGTTTGAGTTGCTATAGTCAAAAAATCTTATGGGATTTTAACATCAAAAAATTTGATAGGATTGCCTTTAAAACAGAATCGAACTACGATTTTCCTGTGCTTGTGGGATTAGCAAGCAAGTATTAAATTTTATATATTATATTTTATGAGGTGTATCATGAGAACTTTAACTCTATTAGAGGGGCTTGAAGGATCTGGAAAAACAAGATATTTGGAGCAAGAGAAAGAAAAGACACCGGTTATTTCAAGCACGATTTTTGGCAAACTCCATGGTCTGGGAAGTGCCAGAATTCGTGAGAGTCATATCAAACACAAGAAAATAGCTGATTGTTTGCGTGATAGTGACAGTATTAATGTAATAGACTATGTTATGACACGTTTTAGAGCTATTTATAGCAGTTTTTGGCGTCTCATTGATGATTTGGATGAACACCAACATGTTTATATTGAGAGATCTCCAGCGGCAATTTTACACTACGAAAATATACTGGAGCAATCAGATTGGGTTAAGACCAGAGAATTAATCCAGACTATAAAACACGATATCCGAGTCAAATTGTTAGAGCGGGGAATTACTGTCGAAGTATTGTATTTTGCATCTATGACATATTTAGACAGGGAATATTATAAAATTTGTCAGGAGTTATTTCCAAAAGTCAATTTTTTATATTGGGGTTTCAAACTTAAATATTACAATATAGATGGGAAGGAAGTCAGAGACTTAGAGGAAGAAAACAAGTGTTACATTATCAAGGAGCGAACCCTAGAGGATATGAGTGAACAATATGCTAAATTAAATGAGGGTCAAAATGAATAAATTAATTTTGTTAGATGGCAGCGTTTACAACAATTTTGGGCATTGTATGTTCGAGTATATATTATACGATCCAAACCATCAAGTTTCTGAAGTAAAGACATTCCACACAGCATTTGATATTCAGAGTCCAGTATGGATATTTAAAACGGATCCCACCTTTAGTGAAGAGATCGCTGAACGCAGAAAGGAATTTTCAGAAACACAGATATTACTAGGGTTTAATCAATACTATAATGAAT
>JBOFCV010000385.1:0-7519 GCA_051646305.1 Turicibacter sp. | reverse complement strand
TCTACCTTAGAGTCTTATAAACAAGTTCATCGCATTATTACCTTGTGTATGACGGTGTTTCAAGTTTTATTAATCTTTACATTTATTTTGGGATGGATTATCCAACTTAATCAACCCATTTTGATGAAACTTATCTGGGGGGGGATTGGAATAGTTACTTTACCATTTTATATTTGGTTCCATTCTAACTATACAGTCCTAAAAATAAAGAAAATTCATAAAAAAAATTGCCAAACCAAGTAAATCATTTTTCCTATTTATTTAACATACTATAATTTTTTTATGCCATAGGTTCAGTTTTTACTGTTGAGCAACTAAATAGCGTAAAGTACAAGTCATTAACAGAAATAAATACTAATTGAAACGGATCAAAAACTGTTAATTCTTTCTCAAACAACGCCTGTACTCTTTTAAGGACATTTTATCACCGCCTTTAGTTAATTCTATTTATTGGCTAATCCTATGAATTTTAATTGTATTTGATTGAAATTCATAGGATTTTATCTTTTTGTTTTACTCATCATGAAAACTTTATCAAAAGACTCTAGGCAACATATTATTAAAATGACCTAGTTTAAATCTAAGTGGGTCTATCTTTAACAAGTATCATTTATGTAACGGATCAATGCTTTTTAAAATGACAGGGTGAAGACCTTAGTGATTATTTACAGACTTACTTATTCAGGGACTGGTGATATCATTTAACTGTTATGATTGTAGATGATACTGACTACACGCAATTTCTTCAAATTATTCTATCTAAATGATGCGAATTTCAAATAAAATAAGACGATAGTATTATATAAAGTGTAAATCTATTTGTAGTAAAAAATATTATTATAAAAAGTGATTGCTTAAAAGATCAGAATATGATAAGATATAAGTCCGGAAATAATTATTTTATTTCCAACTCCAAATAGTTAATATTTACATGTATAATTGTTAAGATATGGTTAACTAGTTTCTACCCACGACCGTAAATCAGTGGACTACTTGTGAAAATTTGTATGTCCTCATCATACACTCTTTTACTTGTAGAACATCGAAATGGCCTTCGGTGTTCTTCTTTAAAATAACCGAATAACTTTTGCTTATAAACCCTTGTTTATAAGCTTTTTTTATATAAATTTGACGATATAATACCTTGATTCATTTTCATCCTTTCAATTTTAAACTTCATCTAATGGATGGTATTAGTTAATTTTATAACCTCCTATTTCTGAAAACTTTACTTAGCAAATACCTTAAATTTTAGACGTTAATCTAACATATCCTTTTATTGACGCGTTCATCTCTCTAAATGTCTCGCTCAAACCGAGATTGTAATGTTTATAAAAAATAATTATTTTTAACAATATTTATGTAAGTGCTTTATTTTTCTTCCGTTAATTGGTAGAATATAAATATAAACGCTTTCTTTTTTGAGGGGAAGAGAAAGAATGGCTTTAGAGAGGGGAGAAGTACAATGTCACAAACCAATAATCAGTTATTGGATATTAAAATTGATACGACGAGTATAATCGAGGGAATTGTTAGAATGGTACAATTTGATCCAACGATTCAAGAATATGTAGCGTGGATAGAATCAAATGGCATAAAATATATTATTCCCAGCAGTGAATTGGAGATTTATGAAATAAAAGGTCAGATTAATGCGTATGTAGGTAGAATGATTAGTTTTCAAGCACTTTATTCTGATCATATGCGTCAGACTATTTTTGCAAGTTGTAAAGCTCTAAAACAAATGGAGCGTGATCAAATTATTAAAAGATTAGAGGCCGGTGAAGTGTTTGAAGCCAAAATTACACGTTTAATATATTTTGGTGCCTACCTTAGTATTGAGGGAATTCCTGTTATGATTAGAAATCAGGACTTTTCTGTTGACTATACTACAGTAGGCGACTTTTTAGAGGTTGGCGATACGATTAGAGTAAAATTCTTACGAATTAATGAAAATATGAAAATAAACGTTCAAGCCGAAACAAAGTATCAATCTGAGTCTAATATTTCAATTCATGACTTTGAGCCCCACACCGTTGTTTACGGTTTGATTCGAAGTATAAAGGCATGGGGATGTTTTGTTAACATTGCACCAAACTTAGATGCTATTTGCCCAATACCTAATTATATTGAGGTTAAAGAAGGAATGAAAGTAGCTTTCAAAATTAATCAAGTGCGTATTGAAGAAAGTCGAGTTAGAGGGAAAATTGTCAGAATAATAGAAAATCAAAGATAAAAATAAGGTATGTTAGACAAACATACCTTATTTTTTATGGATATAGATTATTTTTACCATCAAGGCCTGAATATTGTGATATAATCAACTTTAATAAAGGGGAGGGCGTGTCAAAATGATTGGTTTTATTATCGGAGATATATTAGGTTCAGGCGCACTTAGTTTGCCTTCAAATGACCCTACAGAATTTAATTTCAAAACGAAAGATAAGTATACACATGTCTCGGTATTAACGGTTAGCCTCGCTGATGTCTTATTAAGCAAGTTTGTATTCGATGATTTTTCAGATGAGTTAGAGAGCGCCTCTTTATACAGAAGTAGAATAGACTATTTTACCACCCATGCACTAATTGAGATTGAGGATATGAATTTACCCAAACAACTACCCTTATTTTGTGGTTTAATGGGCTATTATTCAGATTCTATTGATAGGGTTCAAGAAGAGGTGAGACACTGTGTACAGACCTTTAGTGGAACCGATACACAAATGCGTGAAGCAGAAATTATTGCCTGTTGTATTTTGTTAGGCCAATTTGGAGTTAGTAAAGAAGCCTTATCTTACTTCTTGAAGGCTGAGTATGACTTTACAATTGATACGGAAGACTCTTCTCTAGGTAAAGCTCTAACTATTTTTATGCAAAGTGAGGACTTTGAACAATGTTTAGTTCTTGCAGTTCAAGAACAAAATAATCGTCATGAAGTTTTAGTTTTAACTGCTGGGATTGCCCACTCATTTTTCCAAAGTATTCCTGATTTTAGGATTGACCTCGTTCAGGCAGCCCTAGAAGAAGATTTAAAACGTGTTATGTTTAGTTTTATGAAGACTTTTAATGTGAGATACTAATGGTTGATTGACTTTTTCTACCTTATTTGCTAAAATTAAATAATTAAGTTAAAATAGGTGATGCTAAAATCACCTATTTTTTTATTAGTTTATTGGTTAACATACCCCATAAAAATGGAGTAAAATAATGAAAATAATAGTGTGTAAGGAGTGAATGTATGAAGTTAACGCGTCATTTAAAGGAAAATAAACCTTTTTATAAGGATTTGTGGATCATTGCAGTCCCAATTGCCATGCAACAATTAGTCACATCAAGTTTAAACATGGTGGATACCTTAATGGTTGGAAAAGTAGGGGTTGATGCGGTTGCCGCAGTTGGGGTATCCAATCAGTATTATTTCCTATTAAACATGATTATGTTTGGAATTTTCAGTGGGGGGATGGTTTACTTTGCTCAGTTCTGGGGAAAAAAAGATATTAAGAGTATTCACCGATTACTTGGGTTTACCTTGATTCTTGGCCTTATTTTATCCCTGATTTTTGGTGGGGTTGCTTTCTTCAATCCTGAATGGATTATTTCAATCTTCACCCCTGATAAAACGGTTCAAACGTTGGGGGCACAGTATTTAAAAATTGCTTGTCTGAGTTATCCGTTTATGATTATTTCATTTGGCTTTAGTATGGGGCTTCGTGCGGTTGAGAAACCAAAATATTCGATGATTGCTTCAATTATTGCCCTAACAATTAACACCATATTAAATGTTATCTTAATTTTTGGATTATTTGGAATGCCTGCCTTAGGTGTCGCAGGGGCTGCGATTGCCACAGTCATTTCACGTATCGTTGAGTTCGCCCTAGTCTTATCATTTGCCTACCTAAAAACAGATACAATGAATCCAAAATTATCAGTCTTACTTTCATTTGACAAAGAACTTATAGGTAAATTAGTTAAAACAAGCTTACCTGTTGTGATAAATGAATTATTATGGGGTCTTGGTACAACTGTCTACTTGATTATCTATGGTCTGATCAGTGTTGAAGCAATCTCGGTCATGAACATTGTAACGTCAGTATTTAATATCTTCTTCATAGCTGGAATTGGTGTTGGAAATGCCTCGACTGTCATGCTTGGAAAACAATTAGGCAGTGGGGAGACAGATAAAGCGTATGAAAGTGGTATATTATTCTTAAAAAATGCTTTAGTACTTGGAATTACATCAGGTCTTATTTTCATTTTATGTATTCCTCTGATTTTGCCCCTCTATTCTAACTTTGATGCTCAAACCCTAAATACGATGTCGATTGTAATGATTATCTTCGCTTGTGGGATGTCATTTAAATTTGTTAATATCATTAATATCGTGGGAATTTTTAGAGCTGGGGGCGATACAAAATACGCCTTATTTTTAGAAATTGGGATTTTATGGACAGTCGGGGTTCTCGGAGCCTTTATTGCAGTAAAAGTATTCCATGCCCCACTGATTATTGTGGCCATTATTGTTCAACTTGAAGAAGTAGTTAAAGTCATCATCGGAATGTCTCGCGTCAAATCTAAAAAATGGGTTAAGACATTAGTTTAATTGAAAAGGTAGCCTTGACTTTTTTAAAAGTCAAGGCTACCTTTTGTTATGGGGAGTATACACTATTAAATGAGCAAATGTTTTATGCTACATTTAAATAGGGAAGCTTGATATTATTTACTTTACCTTATTAATGCGAAACTGATTTGTATTTAACAGTGCAAGATTTTTGTTCTTGGCAACCTGATAACAACTTGATTCATCAAGTAATGAAGATACCTTAAAACCCTAAAAAAATTTGCAGGATTAAACCTTTAACTGGCGTGAGGAATGTTATTTATCTGTTTCGTTTACAAGGATAGTCATTGTACTGCTCGCAATTAATTAGGTAACCGACTGACACATTCAAAGGACCTTATTTTATCACCTTAAAAAATGACCCTTTACATCATTTCGATAGATGATTCGTCCACCCATGCTCCAGGTTTGGTTTCATCCTGTGAAATATTAACTGCATGCGGGGCATTTAACACATATTTATAGATATAATAAGTTCCCGATTTAAGGGTGGTCGTTGGCTTTGTATCTGATGAAGACGTGTATCCTAACGTATCGCTTCTAAGGATGACGCGATCACCAGGTGCCCCTATACTAGCTTTTTTTATAGCTGATACATCAATCCATACATCCGGCGATTTACCTGTTGCTGAAACATTCACTTCATGTCTTGCACCTTTTGCATATTTATACACCCGATACTCACCAGGGGATAATACTTTAGCAGCCGTTTTAGTTTCAGTCGAACTCATGTATCCGTTAGTTGGAGCAGTCAGCAACACTTTATCATATTGTGCAAAAGTCATCGGCGCGTCTGGTTTTATAGTAGGCGCAGTTGGTTTTATTAGCTTATTATATTCCGCCTCAATTAAGGATCTAAATTTATCGTGACCATAGCGTCCTAAGATATCATGGGGACAATATTTCCCACTTCTTGCTTGATGAGGTAAAACGTTAGCCATTGAAATATTGAATTTTACCATTAATGAAGCAATTAATTGAGCCCCATTGATGATAGCAGCATCACGAAGTGCGATATCCGGACTCGTTGAATAGGCAATTTCAATCCCAATGGATTTCATATTCCCATCACCATATCCATCACCTGAATGCCATGTTTGAACAGTTAAGGGAAGACACTCAATGGCTTCTTTATCATCTACCACGAGATGAAATCCAATATACACCGCATCCTTCCGATTATTCAAATAGTCACGTTCGTTTTTAGCAGAAGCCTTATTACTTGTTTGATGATAGGTAATCTGCGTTGGCGTAAATGAACGACCGTATTTATATTTTAAATTATGGGCCGTTCTTTCAAGATGCGCTTGTTTATATACATATGCCATTATAAAAACCTCCTTTTGTTATTTCTACCGGTCATACAAAATAGCCACAAACCGGTCTATCTTATATATATGTGACTATCTGATTTCACGTGTGGTCAAAAGGAAAGCTATCTCCAAAATTTGAGATAGCTTTTCGGCTTTTTATGTTTTGTTGCATGATCTTTTAACGCTAAAACCCCATTATGTAAGACCATCAGTTCTTCAAGTAATTTCTCCACGTGATAATGAAAAATTGGGTTAATTGGTTGATGTAGGTGTAATAGGGATAAATTCATCTTATCCTCTTGGAAGTGCTTCATGATTTCAAGTTTATTGTCATCACTTAATTTTGTTTCTGAAATATCTAATAAATCAATACATTTAGCGTGGAAATATATGGCGTGACACGCCTCAATAGGGAGGCGTAAGTGGTGATGTTGGATTGGATTTTTATCAAATTGAGTATCGGCATGGTAGTTTTTAAATAAAGAATCTAATCGCGTTATTTCAGACTTCAAAACATGTATGTCTTGACATTGATGGATGAGCAAATTCTTAACAAACTTATTCGTCATTGTTTCGATAATCATGATCTCATTTAACAAATCAGCTAAATAATTAGGCTGTGCAATATAGTAATTAACTAATATTCCAATCATTATCCCGACTGAGGTGTCTACCGTTCTAAAAAAAGAATAGGTGAGCGGATCTTGGTTTGTAATCCCCACAAGGATAGAAACAGTAATGGTTGACGCAATCATGATGGATGGATTAAGTTTCAATGAATTGCAACAATAAATCGTTAAGATGATGGCAAGACCTATAAAAAGAGGACTTTGCAAATTTAATGATGCAAAAATAAATCCAACAATAGCTCCAATCACCGTGCCTAGTACACGATTTTTACCCGCAACAAATGAACTTTTAACGGTGTTTTGCATCGCAAACACTGTTCCGATTGCTGCGTAGAAGGGATTAGAAATCAACGCTGTTTTTGCCACATAAAGTGTTAAAACAACAGCCACTCCAGTTTTTATGGTTCGCATTCCGACTGATTTTTTAAACTGCATACCGCGAATTACCTCCTTTTGATAGAAAAGATGATCTATTACTATTTTATAGTTGAATGAGTTATTTTTAGAAGAGTTTCACATTTATAATAGTCTAATTTGTAAGGCTGAGACTAAGTCTGTTTGTTGAAAGTCTTATTAAAGCCCCTTGTGTTTAAATAAGTCAACTCCTTGTCAATTATCAAATCATGTAAAGATGTTCATTATTATTTTAACAACTATACCATTTTTTTACGGTGACTTAAAGTCCTCTTGTGCTGATTTAACGGAGAAATTATGGACAGACTAATATCGTCTATTTTATTATCAAGCTACACTTAAGGTTTTGGTTATTTATCTTTTATTTTTTCTTAATTTTAATTTCGTTTTTAAAAAAATCTCTTTAGCCAATCGTTTAACATCTTTTTTGAATCCGTAACAAGGTTGGAGTGATTCACATTTTTTAAACCGACAATTAAGTGAAGACCAAAATAAATAGGGTGACGTCTTTATTTTTGGCGGTCAAATTACCTTTAAATTAGCCA
>JBOFCV010000033.1:0-2165 GCA_051646305.1 Turicibacter sp. | reverse complement strand
ACTTTTCTTCGATATACTCCTGAATAAGCCTGTAGGTGATACGATCTGGCTGGATTTTTCGGTCGTCTGCGTACTCCATTTTTACACTGATAAAATCGTCTGCACTTTTGTGGGACAATAAAACACACGTCTCAACGTGGCCCGAGTTGCCCCAAATGATGTCTACCTCCGAAATTTTGATACCATACGTAAGTGGAAACAGGTCAACCGTTTTTTAGCGTTTTTGAGGTATGAGGGAACATATCAACGGTTTTAAGGTTTTAGGGAACATATCCACTAATTAAAATGATGATACATATTATGATCGAAATTAATCTGCTCAGGAGAAGGAACAAGATACCCATCCGCAACTCAAAGCATATCACCGGCAATTAGTGGGTAAGAATAATCCTACTGATTTTATCAAATGGGATTCCTACCTTTTTTATCGCTTTCTATATTTGAGTAAGTTGACCAGGATATCCTGAGTAAACTAGAACTGCAGTTTCATCAACCCAAACTAATGCAGGATAAATATCACCAAAATGAAAAATTAAATTCGTAATTGTCATAACAGCCCTCTCCAATTCCTGCAATTTGACCCCGGCCAGTAAATTCATATGCTTTGGTATAAAAATACAAAGAAAAAGGATTAGATTTCTCTAATCCTTTGAAATGATTTTTATAAGGAATATATTACTCCACTAAGCTCAGACTCCTTCCAATCGGTCTTCGCTGTCACTCGTCTTCTCGGGAAGTCCTTGCATAGGTGGAACATCTGCTTCTTCGGTCGCTTTGCTTCCTCACGAGCTTCACAACTTTTTCGATCTTTGTTTATAGCTCCCAAGCACAAGCAATTTTTATATTATTTTTCTCCTAACCATGTCTCATAATTTGACGCTAATTCCTGTGCCTCATTAAAAAATCTGCTTGTATGGTAACCGTCGCAAACCGCATGATGCACCTGTACAGACATAGGTAATAAAATTTTATTATCCTGCTGAAAATACTTACCCAAAGTAAAAATAGGGATTAGATATGTTGCATCATTGTATATATTCAGGTTGAATCCGGTAAAATTCACCCAAGGAATGCTGGACACATTAATTGTATTAGCAGGTTCACCTGTCTTAGGCATGAAATTCAAAACGTCGCTATAGTTTCTAATATCCTCAAGGTAATTATAGTAAAAACGTGGGAAGTTCTCGTCATACTCTGTCCAAATACTTGAAAAAGTTTCGTTATCCTTATGAAAGACAGTATAACTTGGGTTCATACTATCCCAGTATCCTAACTTACCTTTTTGATCAAAACAGGTGCGGAACTCCTTGTGACGGTTAACCACAGTTGTGATGATATAAATAAGCGTAGGGTACAGTTTCAGGCCCTTAAGTTTAATTTCACGCAGTAAACCAGTTATCTCTATATTTGCAGTCATACTGTAAGTGCACCTAACCGCATTTAAATAATGCTCAAAGTATGGCTTTCTATTCCAATCCTCAATATCTATCAAATTAAATTTCATAAATTAGCCTCCTAAAATTTTATTCTTTAATTTTAGAAGGCTAATTTAACTGCCATCATCATCTTGCAACCTCCTGCTATCCAAGCATCTATATTATAAGCAAGTCCATTATACCACATAGAATTATGTAAATCAAATAGGTTCATAGAATATAAAACAAATACACTTGCTACTACAAATATATCCTTTGTTAATTCGTGTTATTCTACCAATACGAATCAGCATGATATGTAATAGTTAGTTATACGGATTATCCTCAACTGCTTCTTGCAATCCTTTGAGAATAACCTCCTAACAGACAGTTTGCCACCATCGCAAAGCATCCTTTTCTAGTTGCTTTACAAATGCATCCTTACCAGCGCAGTAGCCTTCAATATCCTCCGGGAATCGATTAGCCAGCTCCATCTTTAATTCACCATACTCTAAAGCGATGTCAGGATGTGTACGCAGAAAATCCCTTACTGCTATATGCCTATTAATATCTTTGTGATTGCTTTGCTCAAAAATATGAATCTGGTGTGTTCTATTATCGCCACCCTTGCGGAAATATCTCCGTCCTTCAATACCAAACTCACCCATACACTCATATCCAATGGCTACAAATTCCTCATTATACTTATCAACTAAACTAATATTTGTCACTACGGGCATTATATCAATG
>JBOFCV010000332.1:0-2081 GCA_051646305.1 Turicibacter sp. | reverse complement strand
AGAATTATTATCTGGTTGAGTTTCATAATGTGACTGGATTGCAGAAATCAAGCCCTGTATTGATTGATGGTTTTAAAGTTGGACTTGTTAATGATATTCAATACGATTATGCATCAAAAAATAAAGTCATAGTAGAAATCAGCCTGGATAAAAAATTGAAGGTTCAACAAGGTAGTATTGTTGAGCTAAAACCAGGCTTAATGGGTGGAGCTGAGTTGTATTTGAAGTTGAATACGTATGTTTCAGCAAATCATGCTATCGGAGATACGCTGAAAGGTGTGTATGATGCTGGTTTAATGGGGACGCTGGAAAATGATTTCATTCCTTCATTTCAAAAGATATTGCCTAAAATTGATTCAATCATGCTGGGGTTAAACCAAATTGTAAATAATCCGGCATTAGCAAAATCATTGAGTCATATAGAATCAACAACAATGACCTTAGAGCAATCTGCGAATAATTTGAATAATTTGATGTCAAAGGATATCCCAGCTATAGTAGGTAATATGAAAAACATTACGTCTGATTTTGCTGAGATTTCTAAAGATGTTAATTCATTGGATTTGCAAAAGACATATAATGAAATGAATGAGTCTTTAGCTAATTTAAAACTGTTTACTGCAGAGTTGAATAATCCAAATGGAACCATTGGATTGCTGATGCGCGATAGTTCTTTATATAGAAATTTGAATACTACGGTTGAAAGTGCGGATAAACTTTTGATAGACTTAAAAGCAAATCCAAAACGTTATGTTCATTTCTCTGTTTTTGGAAAAAAATAAAGTTTTTACTTTGAATGTAGTTTAGATGGATTCTAATTTAAAATATTTTTTTCTGTTATATAGCATACCGAAAAATAAGGCTTTGAATAAATATATTTTAATGTAATAAGATGAATTTTTAATCTAAGTGCTTAATAGTGAACTAAATATAAAAAGTGAAAGGGCTCTGTAATATTGATTGCAGGGCCCTTTGTGTAACTTGCTGTAAATTAAGGTTGTAGTCTTTCAATTTAATAAGCAAAGAAATAACAGTTTTTTTTTCTCAGAAAAAAATATGACTTTTGTTACGAGTTGAACTTTTAATCCCAATTATTTCATGTTTCAGGATCATACTGATATTTGGAGACGTTGTCTGGCGATTATTCGCGATAACGTTACAAAAGAAGTGTACGATACTTGGTTTGCACCAATTATGGCTTTACAGTTTCATAATGATGAGTTGCATATCCAGGTTCCGAGTTACTTCTTTATAGAATTCCTGGAGGAAAAATACCTCGGTCTTTTGAGGAGCACTATTCATAGAGTTGCCGGACCGAAGACTAAATTACTCTATCGGGTTATGCTCGAAAATGAGACTAAAACGACACTTGATTGTGAGGAGTCGTCTAAATCTACTATACAGACCAGGGAAAATAAAAAGGGGATGCCTAAGATTCTTGATCCATTTGAACAAAGAGTTTACAGAGATCTTGATCCACAGCTGAACCCAAACTATACTTTTGAGAATTATTTTGGCGGTTCGAGCAATAAATTAGCTCGTGCAGCCGGAGAAGCTATAGCCCAGAATCCGGGAAAGACAGCCTTTAATCCCTTTTTTATGTATGGTAATTCAGGTGTTGGTAAAACTCACCTTATGAATGCTATAGGTACGCGTATTAAAGAGCTTTCACCTGAGAAAAGAGTGTTGTATGTTTCAACGCATTTGTTTCAGGTACAGTTTACTGATGCTGCAAGAAGTAATACAATAAATGATTTTATCAACTTTTATCAGAGTATTGATGTTTTATTGATTGATGATATTCAGGAGTTAGGTGGTAAAACAGCTACACAAAATACATTCTTCCATATCTTTAATCACTTGCACCAGAATGGTAAGCAGTTGATTATGACCTCAGACAGACCTCCGGTTTCTTTAGTGGGATTAGAGGATCGATTGCTGACTCGTTTTAAATGGGGGTTAACTGCTGAAATGGAGAAGCCTGATTATGAATTACGTAAGCGTATTCTTGTAAATAAGGTTCGTCATGATGGTTTGTCGATATCGGAGAACGTAATAGATTATATAGCACGTAATATTTC
>JBOFCV010000307.1:0-4418 GCA_051646305.1 Turicibacter sp. | reverse complement strand
CAAAAAAATGGAACGTCATATCAACATGTTAAAACAGTTAACTTAGATGAGTATTATGGCATTAATCCTAAAAACTCACAAAGCTATGCTTACTTTATGAATGAAAATTTATTTCATGCATTAGATATTAATGCCGATCAAATTAATATCCCATCAGGATTTAATAAAAATCCTCAAGAAGAATGTGAACGATATGATGAGGTCTTAAATACGAACAAAGTTGATATTCAAGTATTAGGTATTGGTGGAAATGGTCACATTGGATTTAACGAACCAGGAACGCCATTTAATTCAACAACTCATGTGGTGACACTTGATGAGCAAACACGAGCAGATAATGCGCGTTTCTTTGATTCAATTGATGAAGTTCCTCAATATGCCATTACAATGGGAATTAAATCAATTGTTATGGCCAATCAAATTTTATTATTAGCATGTGGGAAAAACAAAGCAAAAGCGGTTGCCCATATGATTCAAGGAAGTGTCACACCAGATTGTCCAGCATCAATTTTACAAATGCACCCTAATGTCGTTGTCATTGCAGATGAGGAAGCATTATCCGCATTAAGAGTGGAAGTAAAAAAGTTTAATCTTCCATTTGAGGACGTGATGGCTAAATCAAATATCAGATAAATAACAAGAACTTCAACAACAACCGGGTGTCGTCTATAGACACCCGGTTTTATTTTTGATACAATTTTAAGCATTAAAGATGTTTAGGATAGGAATGATTTGGATGTCAACCGCATTACCCATATACCGAGAAATTGCAAAGGCATTAAAAGAGAAAATTGAAGCGGGGATTTATCTTGAAAATGATCCGATTCCATCGGAACCAGAACTGGCAAAATTATATCAAGTGAGTCGCATGACAGCCCGTCAAGCGATTAATGAGTTAGTGTACGAAGGCATTCTTTATCGTGTCAAAGGTAAAGGAACTTATGTCAATTCAAAAAAATACGAAAAAAGTATTCATGGACTCACAAGTTTTAGTGAAGATATGATTCAAAAAGGATTCGTTCCAAGCAGTAAACTAACAGGAAAAAATGTAATCAAAGCATCTGAATTTATTGCCAAACAATTGCAAATTAAATCAGGTGATGACGTAATAGAGCTCAAACGTATTCGTCTAGCTGATGAAGAACCGATGGCCTTTGAAATTGTTTATTTACCTGTTGCCATTATTAAATCAATTCCTGATCACATTGGGTCGATTTCATTATATGATTATATTGAAAAAGACTTAGGCTTACTCATCGATTATTCAATTCAAGAAATTGAGGCCGTTAGTGTAAATGAAGAAGTGAGCGAGGCTCTTCATGTGTTGCAAACATCACCTTGTTTATTTATTACCTTACAATCGTATTTAAAGAGTGGTCAGATTTTTGAGTATGTCGAATCGTATTATCGTGCGGATCGCTATAAATTTATTCAACCTGCTTATCGAAGAAATTAGCACAAAGGTGTTAAACTTTGAAATCATCGGTTTAAGATTAAGTTAGAAAAGAGGATAAAAGAATGAAGAAATTCAAATATTTGATGATGGTGGCCGTTGTTTTAGGAGCCGTTGGGTTAAGTGCTTGTTCTGCTAAAAAAGAACCAGTTGAAGTGGTTAATCCCGAGATAGAAGCTCCAGAGAACTTACCGGTTGCAACGATTACAATCAAAGATTTTGGTGTGATTGAAGCAGAGTTATATCCTCATATTGCACCGAATACGGTAAATAATTTTATCACGCTTGCAAGTAGTGGGTTTTATGACGGGATTATTATTCACCGTGTAGAGAAAAACTTTGTGCTACAAGGTGGCGATCCAACGGGAGTTGGAAGTGGTGGACCTGGTTATAGTATTGAAGGGGAGTTTTACAGTAATGGATTTGGAAATTATCTAAACCATACGGAAGGTGTCTTATCGATGGCAAGAACGAATGAGCCAAATAGTGCGGGAAGTCAATTCTTTATTATGTTAGCTGATTCTCCTCATTTAGATGGGAATTATGCTGGATTTGGTTTAGTAACAAGTGGAATGGATGTTGCGCATGCCATTGAAGCTGTTGAGGTCTTACCTCACGGTAAACCAGTTGAAGACGTGGTGATTGAATCCATCACCGTTGAAACATTTGGTGTCGATTATCCTGCGCCAGTGACGTTAGAAGAAAAATAATGTATAAAAGGCAAGTGAGAGGAAAAATCACTTGCCTTTTATATGTTGGCTATGCTTTAAATAAAGATAAGTCATTATAAATAAAACGGATAAGTCTAAGCTTGTCCGTTTTTTCTCAATTCGCAGCAAATATTAACTCATTCAACAGTTAATATTTGCTTTTTTAGCTTGACTACATAAGTCTCTAACTTTTAATGTATATGCTTTACCCTCTTTAATAAAGTGAGTCCCACATTGTCTAAACTCAAAATGTACATTATTTTTGATACATTGTTCCCGAATAGATAAAACCCAGTCATACTCAAGGGATCGGGCTTGTTTATCTGACTCTCCACCAACCACGACTAATTCAACATGAGCTAAATACTTTTCTATATTTATATTCTCAATTAGTGGTTGGCAAATGATATTTCTATGTTTAATGGGTAAAGCAGAAAATAAAGATAATCTTTCATCTGCACGCTTTTGATTTTCAATTGTACAGCCAATCGTGACGTTATCATACCCTGAACCCCAATCTTTAGGTAAACAATTTGTCAAGCGTTCTATTCTTTTGGTTAAAAATAAAAAGTGTAAATCGTGACGTTCTTTTATCATAGACCAACATTCATTTCTCCACTCATCTGCTTCTTCAATTAAGAAATCACTAGAGAAACATAAGTATACCGTTTGTCCAGATTTAATCTTATATTCATCCTTTTTATTTTTTTGAATAGGTGCATAAAAATTGTTAGTTTTTATAATAAGGTCGGTATCGATGTTTCTTTTCCAATCCCCCTTATGAATATAACAGAATTTACATCCTTCACTATGTTTATGGCAACCACGCCATGGATTCCACATCGCCATCTCTTTACCCCTTTAAAATATTAAATTTTCAACCCAATTTGTAACAGATGTTGCAACCTAAACAACTTCAAATTTTTCAATCATTCTCCCTTTCATTTAAGCAATTTTTAGTGAAATAACTTTTTTATTTTTAAATTGTAGTTAATTGATATCATTTATTATACCTAATAATTGGATAGTAAAACCAGCTTATATTAATGAATTCATATTTTTGGAGAAAGGTGGGGTGTAATCATCGAAGCGCATAGCTTTTTCATCCCTAGTCTACCTAAATTTATAAAGAATAAAGAGGGGAATAAATAAAAATCCTTTTTTTTACATCTCATTTGAGGTGTGATAGGATAAGGTTATCATGAGACTCTCATTTATATCCAATACTGAGGTTAAAAGGAATCTAATTAGGCGTTTAGTTACCATGATTTAAAATGACGGATGCTGTGATGAAATTTTATAAAAATAGCAAGATTATCTGGAGTCATCTTAATTTTGACTCGTTTTTCTTTTAGAATACATCGTAAGGGTAGTAGATTTGTCATCTATTAGTTAAAGGGTATGTCGTTGTCTCATTTATGGATTTCATGTTGTGGTTTAGAAAAAGAATAAAAAAATTAAAAAAGAAATGAACTTTTTATGAACTTGGGTGTCTTATTTATTGAAAGGATGTGAGAGTGGTGAATGAATCGGAACTTGTACGAAAGGCGATTGAGGGGAACCAGCACTGTTTACATATTTTACTCGACATGCATTATCAAATGGTTTACGGTTTCTTGATTAAGTTATGTGGCGATTTAGATTTGGCACAAGACTTAGTTCAAGATACATTGTTAAAAGCCAGTTTAAATATAAAAAAGTTTAGAGGAGAGTGTAAATTTTCAACCTATCTGATTCAAATTGCCCTGAATCAATATAAAAATCATGTGCGGAGTTATAAAAAAGTAACCGTAAGTGATGAATTGATTGAACAAAAATTAATGAGTATGCAAACGTGTGCCTATACGGCTGTTGCATTTGATGAAGCGATGAACGTATTGCAAGAAATGAGTGATGAAAAACGGATGTCTTTTATATTAAAACACTATTATGGCTATACGATTGAAGAAATTTCAACGCATTTTAATGTATCAACCGGCACGACGAAATCACGGATTCACAACGCTATTCAATTTTTAAGAGACCGATTAAGTTAGGAGGATATGGATGGAAATATTAGATGATCAAAATTTAGAAGCTTTAGGTTATATCAAACAAGTGGATACATTAAAGATATTAAGGCAAGCGCAAGACATAAAGGCTAAACGGCAAAAAAAATGGATAATTGCGTTAGCGATTAGTGTCTTTAGTGTCTGTATCTTAGCGCAATTATTATATTTTTCATTATTTGGATTTAAAATGATTTGGTTTATGTT
>JBOFCV010000292.1:0-1525 GCA_051646305.1 Turicibacter sp. | reverse complement strand
AGAACTTCTTTGCCGCTTTTTGCGACTTGATTATCTTATCACATTCGATTACTTCCTGTCAAACACTTTTTAAAAAGTTTTTTCAGTCTGTTTTCTCTGTGATCACTGTGTTTTTTCAGTGCTTAGTTATATTACCATCACTGTCGATTTTTGTCAAACATTTTTAAAACTTTTTTGAAAAAGTATGTTTGTCCTATGAATCAACTTCAATATAATATCATTTAATAAATATTTCCGTCAAGAACTTTGCACGATTTATGGATAGAAGTATCTCAATACCGTTAGCCTACGTCATTAACTTTTGTAAGTTTTTAGACTTCATATCTCCTAAAGTAAAACAAGAATCAAAATAACTAGTCATTCTTGACCTGTCTTTTAATTCGATATATCTGGGCTATCAATTAAAAGGTATTTTAAACTTGTTACCTCTATTTTATATTTACTCCACACGTATCGAATAATCTATAGCATTAAGTTCATTTAATTTTTTTCCACAATTAATACAGTAATATACTATTCCCATCTTTTACAGTTCCATACTTGGAAAATTAAAATGACCTCTCTTTTTAGAGTTAGTGATTCTCATTAGGTCTGTCTAATTATCCCGCTTGAACACTTATTATCCCTTCTTTATATGTGCATTTGCTTTTATTTGCTTTTATTAACTTCCTTTCATTAAAATCAAAATAAAAAAAGTCTAATAGCTGTCTGAAATTTCAAACGTCTATTAGACCGTGCTAGTACTAGATTAAGTTCTCTGGATTTAAACACTCTAATTCAGGTAGAACAAAGCGACCATCTTTACGAACTAATACATCATCAAAATAAATTTCTCCACCACCGTATTCAGGGCGTTGAATTAAAACTAAATCCCAATGAATTGCTGATTTATTACCATTGTCCGCTTCACCTTCGTAAGCTTGACCCGGTGTAAAGTGGAAGCTTCCATCGATTTTTTCATCAAATAAAATATCGCCCATTGGATTTTTGATTAATGGATTAACACCAATTGCGAATTCACCCACGTATCTTGCACCTTCATCTGTATTAAAGATATCAGTTAATTTATCAACATCGTTGTCTGCTGTTGCATCAATAATTTTACCATTTTCAAACGTTAACTTAACATTATTAAAAACAGTTCCTTGATATGGACTCGGTGCATTATATTGAATTACACCGTTTACAGATTCCTTAACAGGGGCCGTAAATACTTCTCCATCTGGAATATTACACTCACCCGCACAAGGGACAGCTTGAATTCCCTTAATAGAGAACGTTAAATCTGTTCCCGGTCCCGTAATATGAACTTGATCCGTTTTTTCCATTAGATTTTTTAAGTTCAACATGGCATCATACATTTTAGAGTAATCCACTGAACACACGTCTAATAAGAAATCTTCAAATGCTTCTAAACTCATTTTAGCTTTTTGAGCAAGTGATGGCGTTGGATAGTTTAAAAGGACCCATTGTTTTGTGTTCACGATTAAATCTGATACGGGACGACCCACGCGTGATTGCATCG
>JBOFCV010000240.1:0-8129 GCA_051646305.1 Turicibacter sp. | reverse complement strand
TTTGGGTTGCAGCAGAACATGCCATCAAAGCGTGTGTTTCACGCTCATCACTTTCCAAATCACCACATACAACAATCGCTTTATTCGCATTTTTCATAATCGTCCAATTCGGATGAAACTCACAAAATTGATCTAATATGTCACGTTTATTTAAAATAACGATTTGCCATGGTTGCTTATTCTTAGAACTTGGCGCTACTAATCCGGCCTTTGCAACTTCTAACATAAGTTGATCTGCTACCTCTTGATCTGAAAACTTTCTCACACTCACTCGATTATTTATAATACTCATACATTCTCCTATAAAATCACATGATTATATTTTAATCTCTTATGAAAATATATCACCTCTCCAAATTTAAGACAAGTGTAATACGAATCATTAAAATGAGTCCCCTATTTCTAACACCTAAAAGCGACCTTCAAAATAAATGAAAGGTCGCTTTTTTGTAGAAAATAATTAATACATATTTAGATATTATTTTAGTTTCATCTCTAATTTTTTATATGCTATAAGAACTGTTGCTAGTGTTGCTAGTGCGACAACGATCACGGAGACAATGATGACTAATATTGCGGTCGGGATGATTTTATCTTGAATATTATAAATTTCAGGGTGGATATAATAACTATTGAAATTGGTCATATGATACGGTAAAAAATTCTTAAAGTAGTGATTAAACTCAAATGTGTTATTTGGTAACATCGGCATGATCCCGAGTATAAAAATGATAAATACCGCCCCTGATAGAATTTGATCGATAATCACTGCAAATAAAAGAGTGATCGCAACCATTAAAAGCACAGCCATAAATCCTATCATTACATTTAATAAAAACTGTTGGAAGTACGTTATGTTATACGGACAAAATAAGAAATTCACACTCCCCTGAATCGGTAAATTTGCCCCTTTAAATCCAAGGATTGATAACTTTGAAAGTGAGAATATAACCATTGATACCCCATAAATAATCGTACTCACTTCAAAGGCAGCCATAATTTTAGCTTTAACAAACGTCTTTTTACCATGTTTAGTTGCAACGTAAAGTTGTTTCATCTTTGTTTTGGGATCTTGTGCAAATATAGGCAATATGATAAATGGGATCACCATCATAAACAAGGTGGCAAAATCAGTTAGATCATTATTTAAGTTTTTCCACCCTTCGGCATACCCTAGTTGTAAAGGGGTCTTTAAGTTTGCCCCCGTCGCGACTAGCTTTTCTATATCCTCTACCATGGCAGTCCCACCGATATTCTCCTCTAGATTTAAAAGTCTTTGATTATAAAAGTTACCGAGATCCTCCTCTGTTAAATCTGTCACTTTTTTATCATAGTTGGCGGCCACTAATGTTACTAAATTTGAATTGTACAAATACTTACTTGTATCCTTTCTTTGCACCACATCTTTTAATGCCTGTTCATCTAATACGATCTTGTGTTTATCCAATTTTGACTCATTTAAATTATCTCTGGCTGCTACTATAATATTTCCTTCTGAATCATATACATTGTAATTATTTAAAGAACCGATGCTACTAACAATAGAAAATATTAAAATACCAGCTACCATAATGAGAAAATTTCTAAAATTTAATATTCGTTTTCTTTCTACTCTTATTATATCTTTCATATTAAGTTGCCCACCTAGTCTAACATTTCAAATTTTATGTTCACTGTGCCAAAATATTGTAAAGGCATTTAGTTTAACCGATATCTTTTATACTGACTTACCGTTAGAATCCGTATAGCTAATAAATAAACAATGCCTAGAATCACAAATAATAGAGAATAAGGAATCATAATATCCTCGACAAAGAAATACACTTCATAGTTCAGACCACGTCTAGCGTAATAGTATGGATTGAGTTGTAATTGTAGCATGTTCGTCGTATAGGTTAATTGGATTAGCCCCCCCATACAGCCAAGTGCAAACAGGGTAGCCACTTTTGAGTATTTCGTGATTATTGAAATAGACATCACTAAATTTGCGAAGATTAGGGTTGCAAATAGCCCTTTTAGAATCATAATAAAGATTCCAGCCCCTAAACTTATATCATATAAACAGGCATGCCAAACATTTTGAATGGACTGCGCCCATCCTTGTAATGAAAAGACAGCGGCGACTGGTATTAAATGTGCGGCAATAAATATCACATAGACAACAATTGCAAACAGATTACCCGCTATTAGCCGTGCATTCATATTTTTCTTTCTCCCATACTTAGACGATAACGTTAGTTCATCGATTCCGTTGTTGCTATCTTTTGCAAATATTGAGCTTAAAGAAAATGCAATGGGAATCAGAACAAGATAATAATGTACGCTATATGTCGAGGTGAAATAATCAAGCCCTAGATAATAATCTACCTCAAACGGCGTATTTATGTTTTCTATTTTTTTGTTAATCTGATTCATTTGCTCATCTGTGTATCTAAACCAATTACTTTTATTTTCATCTCTTATCGCACCACTTAATGATTTTTTATATTGCTTGTAAAAATCACTTTCTGATTTTAGATAGTCGTAATCTAATCCCATATGATGATTGTACGTATCATAGCCATAGTTCGCAAAATTAATCACATGGTTTGAAACATCATATTTGCTGTAATCAAATCCAAGTCGTTTTTCAAATAATTCTTTCTCTTTACTTGTATTGAACGTTTCAACTAAGTTATCTAAGTACGCTTGATCCATGACACCTTTCATTTCTTTTGATTCATTTTTCAGTGCTCTAAAAGAACTTAATCCTTCAATTTTCACGCCATCACTTGTAATAGCTCCCGTCGTCACCATGTAAAAGGTGAGGTTAAGGAATACTGAAATAACAACAAGTGCTACAACTGCTACAATCGTAAGTTGCGTCCATATCTTTCTAAATTCATATTTGACTAATGGCTTCATCCACCTAACCCCTATTCTTTATAACTATTTCCATGATGAATCACTTTCCATGGACCCTCTTTGGAATCTCTCACTAAAAATAAATAACTATACACATCATCTTTTTCTGTTTCATATTCTTCAATACGAATATCTTCATTTTCATATCCAGCGACTACGCCCTTATTCTCATCATCATAAAGAGCATTAACTCGGGGATCAAGACAAGAGTCAATATCATATCCATATCCCGGTCTTTTAGGAATTTTCAATTCATTTTCTAAATAATCCAAGATAAGCGCATAAAATTCTTCTCCTAAATCTTCATATTCAGGCATATTTTCCGGTTGCGTTAACACATCCAATCCATTCGGTGCTATCGCGATATCCATTCCATCCTTAGTTGAATACCCTTCTTTTCTTTGCTTTCTTAACTGGGCAAGTAGCTTATCTAACTCCACATCTTTTTGATCTTCTGGCAGTTTTTCGACTAACTCACCGCTTAAACTGTTCACATCATCGTTTCTCGAACTCCCTAAACTACCACTAGTTGAACTACATCCTCCAACTAATGTAAGACTTGTTAAAATAGCACCCATCATCATTAATTTTTTTGTGTTTTTCATTTTCATTAGCTCCTTATTTTTAATTTTTTATATGAGAAGAATCGTGATTCCTTAAAACTTACGAGGGGGAAGTAACCTACACGTCACTTTTCTATCTAGAATCTCAAGGTTAAATAGCATTCATTTCAAAAATAACAGCAATCCTCCCATTAGACATGATCCTTCATTTAAAGTTTGAGCACATACATTCACTCTCGCTATTCCCCATCAACCTGATTTATAGACATGTAGACATATAATAATCTTCTAGACTAGGTTCTAATAATTTATTTGTAATGCCTTCATATTCCTCTCCCACATATCTGACTCGCACCTGCTGAGTTTCTTGCTTGATGTGGATAACTTGTCTTTTTTGACTTAGTTCGTTGAAAGTATCTTGGTCAACTAATCCTTCCCACACCCTACCTCTGACTTTTTCAACTAAGTGATCTATTTTTTCGCATTCAAGAACTTCTCCATTTTTAATGATAATTAAATCATTTCCTATCGCTTCAATATCAGAAATGATATGTGTGGATAAGATAACTATTTTGTCTTTAGCCATTGCACTTATAATGTTAGAAAATCTTATCCTCTCCTTTGGATCAAGTCCTGCTGTTGGTTCATCAAGGATAATGATTTTAGGATCATTAAGGATAGCTTGTGCTATTCCTACTCTTCGTTTCATTCCTCCGGAAAAAGTCTTGACCTTTTTATTAGCCACATCTGATAAATTTACAAATTCTAAAACCTCTGGAATTTTTTTAGCTAATTCATCTTTAGAAAGGCCCTTTAACGTTCCCATATATTCTAAAAAATCTTTGGCTGTAAAACTTGAAAACACATTATAATCCTGTGGCATATAACCAATTATCCCTCTGTACTTTTCATCTAAACTTAATATATCTTCACCATCGAACGTTACTTTACCTTTTGTTTGAAAATCAACAGTCGTCAGAATTCTCATTAATGTACTTTTACCTGCTCCATTTTCGCCTAGTAATCCATAAGTCCCTGCTCTCATGGTGATATTTACATTTTTCAATGCCTCTTTATTTCTATATGATTTATATAGATTTTCAATCTTTAATTCCATTACGCATTCCCTCCTTCGGATTCACTGCTTGTTTTTTATTCTTGAAATAAAAAATAGAATCAATTTCCTAATATAACTATATCAGGTATATTTAATCCATTTTCTCGTTCTACCTACTCAAACTGTGATATTTTACCAACTTAATTCTTACGATTTTCCTACGGTTGAGAAAATCAATTTTATTTTATACTGGACTATTTCCCACTAGTTTTCAAAACCAAACGATAAAATATACATTTTATGGTAATATGTTTGTATATATTAATAACTTATAAGGGGAGTTGTGTGGCAATGTTTAAAAATAGATTAGGAATCATAGTATTTCTGTGCCTATTACTAACTGGCTGTATGATGGGTCCGGGTGTCGGTGATTACACTATTTCTTTAATAAAAGATTTTGAAGTTGTTAGAATAAATAGTTCAACTATTACGATAGCTCAAAAAACTAGTGAATCAAATTGGGGACCTCATGTTATACCACCTAAACTATTAAAAGTCGGATTTGATGAACAGTATATTTTAGCCTTAACACAACCAATTGATGACCAGCTTAATGTCACTGAGGATGAATCACTTCAAGAATATTATATATTTAATACTTTAAATAATGAAATAAGTGGACCATTATCACGACAAGAATTTGAAGCCAATGAAATAACAAAACATATTGAGTTAAAAAGTTTAGATCAATATAACAAGAACTATTAAAAACCATTTTATACTGACTGGTCTATTTAGGGGGAACTATCTAATGTTTACATTCTATGACAAATTCAATGAATTATCAGATGACATCATCTCATTAAAAATTATTGAGAAATTTCAGGGTAATGATGTCATGCTACCGTTTTATTATTATGATATCTATGAAAACAAATCTAATGAAAAAATCGGAAAAATTAGTATTCGTATCGGAAACAACTATCATTCCTACTTTAATGGGCATATTGGCTATGAAATTGATGAAATCTATCGAGGTCATAACTATTCTTTATTGGCATCAAAAATATTATTACAAGTCGCAAAAAAACATGATATGACGTTTATTTATCTAACATGCAATAAATCAAATAGTGCCTCACGAAAAATAATAGAAAAATTAGGTGGAGAATTAATAGAAATCATCTATGTTCCCAAAGACTATTTTGGTTGGCGTGAAAATATGGAACAACAATGTATTTTTAAATTGAATCTATAAACAAAGCGATAAATATTTCATATTAATAGGTGCAGCGCTAGAATCTTAATTGCTTTGGTACGACGATATCCTGCGTAAATTATTATGAATGCTGTTACAACAACTATTACCCAAGAAATTTAATCTAAACTAAAACTTAGATAGCTTTATAGTCGTGCTAAAATTTTTAAACAACAAAAAATTAGTACGACTAACATATAGTCCTACTATAAATTTTATAAGTATGTAAAAATTTAGTAGGACTTATATATAAACACCGAAATAAAAAAATCCCTTGTTGGCATTAACATGATGCTAACAAGGGATTTTTAAATATGGCTACTCAAGAGAGATTATTTCTAAAAAAAGTTAATGTCAAGTTGAGTATCCATACCCTCAACCATAGTAAAATACTGTATTTAATGTCCGACAGCTCGGATAACGTAGCTATTATTTCACATCTATATACGACAGGGGAATATTACGAGATATTGTATGCCTATTTATAAAGCTTGAACACCCTAGTATGATCACATCCTATAGTCGCAGTAATATTATACACTTTATCTTTTTTAAAAAAACTATTTCAAAAACTTATTCTTTCCCCTTACTCAACTCATGTTTGAGCTGGCAAATACCTTGTGTCATTGTTCCCATTGGGCAGTACACACACCATGAGCGCGGTTTGAATAACACCATCGTGATCACGCCTAAGATTGTTGAGGTTACCATCACACTAAAGAATCCATACGCATATTGTGCAATCCACGGAGCAACCGACGTAATATCTGTGACATTCCACGGTAACTTAAACGTCCAAAGTAACGTAATCACCTCAGATACATTTTGAGTTCCAGCGAATACTAGATACGTATTAAAAATCATATTCAAAAACATCGTCATAAAGAAAGCTAAAAATCCATATCGAAACCATTTTGTTTTTAAAAACTTAGGAATCGGTTTATGACGCGATAACTTAAATTTCCCGCCAAGCACCTCAAACAATTGCCCCCGACCACAATATTTATTACAATACGTCTTTTCCCCACTACTCACCGACATGATTAACGGAATTAAAAAACACAGCATCCCAAGCCACGCAAATAAGATATTAAACATCCCTAAAAATAAATACAAACTCGAAATGACCCACATATAATCAACTAAACTTCTCTTTTGTTTTTTCATAATTTTTCTCTCCTTTTGTTATTAATTCTCACTACAGAGCTAAATTCTCATGGATAGGCGACTATCTTACCTCTCTACAATCTTTAAACTTTATCTCAGTGAGGCAGCGTTGTGATGATAAAATTGTATAGTGGCTCAAAAAATATAGGGCAGCCCACTATTAAATAAGTAATTTGAAGAACAATATTCTTCTTTAATTACAAATAAGTATAAATATGTACAATAAAGTGTAAAAGGGACTAATGAAAGATAACCATTTTTCTCCTTGTATGATATAATATAAACCATAAACTTGGAAAAGTTTTCCTTAGTTTTGTTAGAATATGCTATTAAAAGGGGAAGGGAGTCAGATTATAATGGATTTTTTATTTCGTGCTTGGAAACAAAATATTCGAAAGCCAATGAAAACACTCATGATTTTCTTAGTCATGTTTGTGATTTCAAATTTAATCGTTACAGGTATCTTTATCTTAAAAGGAACGGAGCAAGCAACAAATGCGACGCTTTCTAAAATTACACCAATTGTGTATTATGCACAAGATTGGGATCGCTATTATCGTGCACAAGATCTCGGATTTATCGATTGGGAAACCGATCCGATGCCAAACATCTCAAATGAAGTAGCGCTTCAAATTAGCGAGATGGACTATGTTAAAAATTACGATATTAGCAACGAAGGTAGTGCGATGATTCGTTCTATTAAATCGTATAAAAGTCCAAATAATGATGGATCAAATAACGGTGGGGGCATCATGTTTGATGAAAACGGAAATCAAGTTGAATATTACGAACCAGACTATTTTGAGTTAATCGGAACTAGCTCCAGTGAATTCAAAGTTGCAAATGGAACGATTGAAGTTCTTGATGGACGCGGAATTACCCTAGATGATATTAAAACAGAAAATGCGGTCATTATGCTCGAAGAGCGACTAGCAAAAGCAAATAATTTATCTGTTGGGGATAAGTTAACGATAGATCCATACGTGGTGTGGGAAGAGGAAGCTTCTAAAATCCCGAGTGAATTTGAAGCAGATTTTGAAATCATCGGAATTTATAAAAGCTTAGGTGCACAAGATCCAAATGATACATGGATGAGCGAACGAGCAGCTAAACAAATCTATATTCCTTATAGCGCGTTAAATACATTTAACTATAATGTATCCGTGAAACAAATGCAGGA
>JBOFCV010000204.1:0-21158 GCA_051646305.1 Turicibacter sp. | reverse complement strand
TAACCCCTTTAACTGTTGTTGCCCCAGCCGGACGTAAAATCACATCGATGACTTCACCTTCAGTTATTTGCTCACAACGACAAATAAGCTTACCAAACGATGCGTCTTGTTTAATTAATTCATTTTTTTCTTCTCGATTTAAAGCTTTTAAATTAATTGATGGGCGGCGCCATTCATATGCTTCTCTTTTCGTTAAGTTTAACTGATCATTCATTAAATCCACCACATACTTAGCAATCGCAGGTGATGAGGCTAACCCAGGCGATTCAATGCCTGCAACATGAATAAACGAATCGTGAACCTCATCTTTTTGAATCAAGAAATCACCAGTACTTCCAACCGCACGTAGTCCTGTAAATGATCGAATCACATGTTGACCCGGAAATGTGGGAATCAATTTTACAATCTCTGTCTTAATATAATCAAACGCATCCGCCGTCGTCGCTAAATCACTTTTATCTTCAATAAATTCGGAGTCAGGTCCAATCAACGTATTCCCATGAGTTGTCGGTACCACAAGCACCCCTTTCCCGCGACGCGTTGGCGTAGGATAAATCACTCGTTTAACTAAATCAAAATCCTTATCTAATACAAAATACGAACCCCTGCGTGGCGTAATTTTAAAATCAAGTAACGGATTAATCATCTTCCCTACCACATCGGCAAACACTCCCGCTGCATTGACAATCACCTTCGCCAAAAGTATTCCATTCGACGTTTGGACCACAAATCCTGAATCCACCTTTTCAATTTTTTCAACTTGTGTATTCAGTTTTAGCGTGGTTCCATTTAATATGGCTTGTTCCACCGCAGCAATCGCGACTTCCCATGGATAAATCACAGCCGTATTTTTAGCTTCTAACCCTGCGATAATTTGGGTTGATAAATACGGTTCTAGCTTACGTATCTCATCGCCACTTAATAATGTCACGTCAACCTCATTTTCAGTCGCACGATTTTTCAATTCTTGTAATTTACTAACTTCGTCCTCATTCGTTGCAACCGTTAATGACCCTAGCACCTTGTATTCCACTTGCAACTCTTCACAAAGTTTTGGATATAACTTGCTGCCCGCTACATTTAATTTTGCTTTTAGCGTTCCTGGCTTAGGATCATAGCCAGTATGGACGATCGCACTATTTGCCATGCTCGTTTCGTTGGCAATGTCGTTTTCTTTATCAACGATACAAACTTTTACATTATATTTTGATAACTCGTAGGCAATTAATGACCCACTTAACCCCGCCCCTATAATTAGAACATCATACATCCCGATCACTTCCAATGATTAGATTTTTTCATCCATTTAAATCTTTTTATTTAAAAATTCTAATGGCTTCAATGGCGCGTTGCCATCCACTGTACAGTTTATGTCTAAGCTCGTCTGTAATATTCGGATTATAGCTTTGATTTGCACGCCACATCGTTGCAATTTCATCTGTATCTTGATACACCCCTGTTGCAAGTCCAGCTAAGTAAGCAGCACCTAGTGCGGTTGTTTCTGTTACTGCCGGTTTCACAACTTCAACACCTAAGATATCACTTTGGAACTGCATCAACATTTTATTGGCTGTTGCTCCACCGTCTACTTTTAACACTTTGATTCGATCTTCTAAATCTTTTTCCATGGCCGAAATCACGTCTTTACTTTGGTATGCAATCGCTTCAAGTGTTGCACGAACAAAATGCTCTTTACTTGTCCCGCGTGTTAAACCCAAAACGCCGCCTCGCACTTCACTATCCCAATACGGTGTTCCCAGTCCAACAAAAGCCGGAACGACATAAACACCACCACAGTCGTCTACTCGAGCTGCATATGTTTCACAGTCTTTTGCATCTTTAAACATTCTTAGTCCATCACGTAACCATTGAATGGCACTTCCACCAATAAAGACGCTTCCCTCTAACGCATAATACGTTTGACCATTTATTTTCCAGGCAATGGTTGTTAATAAGCCATGTTCTGATACAACAGGTGTTTCTCCGGTATTCATTAAAACGAAGCATCCTGTCCCATACGTATTTTTCACACTTCCTTTATCAAAACACGCTTGTCCAAACAATGCTGCTTGTTGATCACCACAAACTGCGGCAAGTGGTAATGGAATACCAGTCATATGATCGGCTGTATATCCGTAGATTTCAGATGTTTGTTTGACTTGTGGCAGAATTGATTTTGGTATTCCAAATGCGTTTAACAATTCTTCATCCCAACACTCCTCATGAATATTGTACATCATCGTACGCGCCGCATTTGTAACATCGGTAATATGAGCTTTTCCCCCTGATAATTTCCATACTAAATAACTATCAACAGTTCCAAATAGCACTTCATTTTCCTCAATCTTTTCTTTAATCCCATCCACATGTTCCATCAACCATTTAATTTTTGAAGCTGAGAAGTAAGGATCAATTAATAATCCCGTTTTGGATTTCACCATGTCTTCATATCCCGCTTCTTTCCATGATTCACAGATTGATTCTGTTTGACGTGATTGCCAAACCACAGCATGATACAAAGGTCTTCCACTTTTTCTATCCCAAAGAATCGTTGTCTCACGTTGATTCGTGATTCCAATCCCTTTCACTTGTGCTAAATCAACTTTTTCCGATAATAAAACAGTATTCACAACCGATAACGTAGAAATCCAAATTTCATTTGCATCTTGTTCGACCCATCCGGGTTGTGGATATAAACACGTAATCTCACGTTGAGCCTGTTCAACAATCTCGCCCTTTTTATTAAAGATAATCGCTCGTGTGCTCGTTGTTCCTTGATCTATTGCTAAAATTAAACTCATTCTAAACACTCTCCTAATTATGTAAACGTTATAAATATTATAGCATGTTTAAAGAAATCATATAGGCCTTTTCCGTTTACTTTTTTCGTGCTTTTATTCATAAAAAAAAGATTGAACACACTATTAAAAGTGCGTTCAATCTTTTTAGTATTAGTTAGTTGAAACACCTAAAAATTTGAGTTCTGATAAGCTAAAGTCTTCTGTATTGTCTATAAAAATATGGACAGAATCAGTTTCTACCGCTTCAAAACTTAAAATTAAGGCTTCTCCTGGTAATTGCGGTGCTTTAAAATCAATGTCTGTTAAATAGTAATCTGCATTCAGTTGAATCTTGGACGCATCACATTTTCCATAAATCATTAAATCACTTAACTTAACTGATTGATTGAAATTAATAATTAATTCAGTTACCCCTGTCCCATTAAATATATATGCCTGATTAGACTCATGATAAACAACTTCACCATCTATTAATAAATTTGTGTCTGACGTGTTAGTCCCCACCACTTCGATAGAATCAATGTATGAATTTAAATTGATTACTGAACTTGTTCCTGAAGGTAGTGGTTGTGGTGAAACACTTGGACCGTTTATATACATACTACCATCTTCTCTAAAACCAACTTTATCTAAATTAATTTGGCGAACTCCACCTTCACCATTCGGATTAATATGTGAATGATATATAGCATATAACTCCTTATTATCTGGAGATAATGCAAATGAATTATGTCCTGGCCCTGACACATGATTCCAATCATTTTCTACATATAAAAGTTGATTATTTTCTCCTTTTACAAAAGGTCCCATTGGCGAATCTGACACAGCATAACCTAGTGCATATTCGCGACTATTATAAAAGTTAGCAGAATACACTAAATAATATTTTCCATTATGCTTTATGATTTCTGGCCCCTCATTCCAACGATAATCACCACTTACGATTTCCCATGGAAGTTCTGGTGAAATCAACTTAACTGGTTCTGAAATTACTTCTTTCATATCCTTCAACTCAACACCGTAGATATGACTTTCATGTCTACCATCTACCACATATTCTGAGCAATCGCGACTATAATACATGTACATCTTACCGTCATCATCAATTAAAATATTAGAATCAATCACATTATAGCCCGGATCAAAAAATGGCTCATTTGATAAATCAAGAAATGGACCAGCCGGTGTATCTGACACAGCCATTCCAATCTTTATCTTTCCATCTGCCTCTTTAGCTGTATAATGCATATAATACTTACCGTTATACTTCGTTACCTCTGGAGCCCAAAAATCTTTTACTCCCCATGTATCTTTAGCCATATAATACGCCACGCCAACTTCTTCCCAATCAACTAAATTAGGAGAACGCCAGCTTAAGAATCCATACCCGGATAGCTTATCGCTTGTCGCGTACGCATAGTAGTAACCGTCTTCTCCATCAATCACATAAGGATCAGCTGCCACCAGTTGATTTTTGGTATTCATATAATATTTTTCAGTATCAAAATTTTCTGCATTTATTTGTATGTATTCTAAAGACTTACCGGTTAGACCTATTAAATTTTCACATCCCATTAAAGCCATTAAACTTCCCCCAATCAACACTACTCCAACACATGATGTGATCCATCTATTCCTTCTCATTATTTCACACTCATTTCCAAAACCAATTCGCGTTTGTATTTTACCGCTTTATTTTTAGCTAACATTAGAACAGACCCGATCATTAATAATCCCACAGATATTAAATCCATCATTAAAAAGCAAATTACTGCACATCCACCATACCACCACGCGAATTTTCGCTCAATTTGATCATCCTTAATTCGCTTCGCTATAAAGAAATTAATAATCCCTAAAATCATAAAAAATACACCTATCGTGAATGCAACAGTAAATAAGTTATTTGCAATCATTTGAGCTGAAACCATATCCAACTCACTCCCATTACTAACCGTTACACCATTTCTTTTAAGGTATATCGCGTATACAAACGCCGTATAAACACCTGATAAAACCTGCCACACACTAGCTATAATAAAAATAGTACGCTCATTTCTTCTACTAATACTTTGCATACCTTTCTCCTCTATTCCCTTTAGTCATTTTTATCAAGTTTGATTAATTTTGTTGCGTAATACTTAGATTTCTCACCCTTATCTAGCATCTTTTGCATTTAAAAAAACTTGACCATGTGTATATGGACTCATCTTTCCATTCATCTGTTAACCTGAAATTATTAGACTATTCTGATAAAACATCAAACATCATAATCTCTTTCCCTTTTTCACACCCCAAAAAGTATTAATCATTATTAAGAAACTCCCAATGTACTTTCTAGACATAACCAACCTCCTATGATTTTGGTATTTATGCAGAATTTTAAGATTACTTATTTATTATATAATTAGCTCCTATGTCAAACTTTACATAGGAGCTAATTTTTATAGAAAATTTAGAGAGCCTTTTATTTTTCAGGTTTATATGTTCCATCATTAATTGATTTAATGATGCTTAAATCAACTTTAGGTTGTCTTGCATAAGTTAACAATCCATTAATTTCTTGTTCAACATCTGTAATTTGAGTATAACAGAATCCTTGAACTAGTGGGCATTCAAGCATTGGTGATATCACACTATAATATCGACTAATAAAATCTTCATCCGATACAGCTGCTGAATATCCCCAACCTTCCCAATTACTCTTCTGATACGAGATTCCTCCGAATTCAGAAACAATAACTGGTTGTCCTTGATATTCCCAACCTTCTGCTAACGCTCCTCTTCCAGAGTGTCTTGAATCTAAAATATTTTCCATGGAAGAATATCTTTCTTCTAATATCTCTTTTCTAAATTCATAATCATGAATAGTTAATAAATCAGTTTGCGTGTGGTCCCAACCATCATTTGATATAACCGGTCTAGTTTGATCTAATGATTTTGTTAACCAATACATAGCGGCTGAATGGGCTTGTTCATTTTTATTATTCATGATGCAATCTACACCCCATGATTCATTTAGCGGTGTCCATGCAACAATCGATGGATGATTATAATCTCTTTGAATCATTTCCATCCATTCTTTTGTCATACGATTTACATATTTTCTTGAATAAGTATACGCATTTGCAATTTCTCCCCAAACTAAGAACCCTAATTTATCCGCCCAATATAAATATCTTGGATCTTCAATCTTTTGATGCTTCCTTACACCATTAAACCCCATTTCTTTCGATAATTCGATATCTTTAATAAACGCTTCATCAGTAGGCGCTGTTAATAAAGACTCTTCCCAATATCCTTGATCTAAAAGTAATTTTTGATAGTATGGTCTATTATTTAACATAAACTTTCCATCTTGAATAGATACTTTTCTTAATCCAAAATACGATTTAACGTCATCTAGCTCTACGTTATTTTCGATAATTTTAAAGTTAATATCAAATAATACAGGGTTCTCAGGACTCCATGCCCACGACTCTTGATGATTCCAATCAACTGTTACTTCTTGATCTAACCAGAAATCTCTTTTTCCTCTATTATTTTTAATACGAAGTCTATCTTCTACCAATGTTACACCATTTAAACTGATTTCAACATTTAAGAACGCATCACATGTTGCCCCTTCTATCTCATACTCAACAAACACTTTCTTTTTATCTAAATCTGGTGTCATCCATACATTTTTTATATAAGTATCTTCAACAGCCTCTAACCATACTGTTTGCCAAATACCTGTAGTTCGCGTATAAAAAATACCATGAGATGTTTTTTTCCAATATTGTTTTCCTCTTGGAAGTTCTAAATCATTTGTTGGATCTTCTGCTCTTACAACAATTAAGTTACCTTCTGATTTTACACAATTTGTAATATCAATCGAGAATGGAACATGACCACCTTCATGGTTAATTAAGTGTTCTCCATTTACCCATACATCAGCAATATAATCGACTGCCCCGAAGTGTAAAATCAAATTTTTATTTTTCATATCCTCCGTTAAATCAAATGTACGTGAATACCATACAATATCGTGAAAATCTTGAATATTAATCGTGGATAATTCACATTGGAATGTGTAAGGAACGATAATTTCGTTTGATAAGGATGGATTTTTGTACCATTTATCTTTCAAACCAATATTATTATCATCAAAATCAAAATTCCAATTTCCATTTAAATTAACCCAATTCTGTCTCTCAAATTGTGGGCGTGGATACTCATTTCTCACCATTATATTTCCTCCTTGATTACTTTTAACATATTTTTTATTTCTACCTTTATAACTACTTATGACAAAACTCCTATTTTAAAAACCATCGCATGATAACTGCTTACCCTTTAACTCCTGACTGAAGTGATAAACCTTCAACAAAATGTTTCTGTGCTATTAAATATAAAATTAGTGTTGGTACTATCGATAGAACAGACGCAGTCATTAAATGAGCAACTTGGACTGACATACTCGATTGAAGTGTTTTCAATCCCGTTGTTAATGTAAACAACTCCATATCATGCATGACGATTGAGGGCCATAAAAAGTCATTCCAAGAACCAGTAAATGCAAACAACCCTACCACAATTAATATAGGTTTACATAATGGAAAAATAATTCTAGTGAATATTTTCCAATCACTTGCCCCATCAACACGGGCTGATTCATCATACTCTTTAGGAACAGCTAACATAAATTGTCTTATCAAGTAGATGTTAACGACTCCTCCTAAACCTGGAACAATTAAAGCTAATAAGTTGTTGACCCAATCTAAACTATCTACGATTTTATACGTTGGGATAATATTAACAACCGATGGGAACATCATAGTCGATAATAAAAACCAAAACATCAAATCTCTACCTTTAAATTCTAATCTTGAATAGGCATAGGCTGCCATTGAACTAATTCCAACCGCTAATAAACTATGACTTGTAGAAACAACTAATGAATTAGTAAACCACTTAACTAAAGGAGCTGACGTGGTATTATTTAACACTTCAATATAATTTGATACAACCCAGTTAGCTGGTAAAAATGAAAATCCAATCGTTTGTACCTCAATTTCTGATTTAAACGATGTTAACAATGCCCAAACCAACGGAGTTAACCAAATCAATGCTAAAATTAATAACATGATGAAACACAAGAAGCTTGTTATCTTCTTTTTTCTTGTAAGCGATGACATACAATCCCCCCTATTATTAAATTAAATTGCTACGGATTTTTTAGTTACTACAACCTGTTCCTTGATAACTTTCTTTCTTATTCTCTTTTTCTTGTGATCTGAATCAGATAAGACAATATTTTGTAGAACAATCACTAGTAAAATACAAAGTCCTAGCATCACAGCCATGGCAGATGCCATTCCTGCTAACGAAGTTCCTTGGCCGAATGCAAGCTCTTGAATATACATCATTAAAACACGATTAGCGCCGTTAGGACCACCCGCATTAAACATTAAGGGTTGACCATAAATATTGAATTGAGCAATAGTTGTCATAACGATTGTATAAATGATCTGATTTTTAATCGAAGGTAGGGTGATAGAAAAGAATTGTCTAATAACACCTGCTCCATCAATTTGCGCTGCTTCATAGTAATCCTTTGATACACTCGCAATTGCGGCTTGATAGATAATCATATTCCCACCAATACACCACCATACTGTAATCGCAATTAACGCAATCCAATAAAATGGCGCTTGTGTCATCCAGTTAAAATCTAAATTGAACAGGTTATTTACCAGCCCAAATGTTTTATTAAATATAAAGTTCCACATTAACATAACTGCAGATATTGATAATAATCCTGGGACATAAAAAATAGATTGAAATAATTTATGCCCTTTCGGTTTTGAATTTAACAATACTGCAAATATTAAAGGAATCACGATACAAAAAGGAATGGCAAGAATAGCAAATGTAAACGTACTTCTTAATCCGTTATGAAACTGCTCATAAAAAATAGAATCTTTATTGACTAATATTTCATAATAATTACTAAATCCAACCCACACTGGTTCAGAATACAAATCCCATTTAGTGAATGAAATAACGATACCGACAACAGCTGGAATTAAAAAGAAGACAAAAAATAAAATTAAATGTGGTGCGATAAAACCATAAGGTGTTAAATTATTACGCTTCTTCACAACATTTCCCCCTTCTAAATTATTTGAAAGCTTTAATCACTCACAAGTAATTAAAGCTTTCTTTTTTACGATATATATTGTTATTTAGACATTTGAATTTTTTCTGACGTTTCTTTTTGCATTTGTGCCACTGCCTCTTCTGGCGTCATACGTCCAAAGATTGCTTCAAATACAACTTTATCTAACGCTTCGACTGCATAACCATAATACTTATAATCATATAATGCTAATTTTGAAGCATCATCTAATAAGAAAGCTTGTGGCATTTGTTTGAACTCTTCATTTTCTCTAATTGAAAGGTGAGCTGGTGCTTGACCCGCTTTTGCCCATTCTAATCCATTTTCCCCAACCCAGTTAACGAATTCCATAATGGCATCCGCTCTTTCATCCGTCATTTTTTTGTTTTTCAACATAACAAATTGGTGAGAAGATGTCCAGTTAGCTTGTGTATTATTATTTAATGAAACCATATGTGTCATTCCGAAATTTAAGTTAGGAATATCTTTTATAGAGTTAACCATCCAAATTCCCTCCGGCCAGAATAACATTTGTCCCGAACGGAATAATTGACCTGGATCTTCACCATCCTGTGAAGCATATCCTTTTTCAACTAATTCAGCTAATGTATTTAAAATTTCAATTGCTTCTGGTGTATCTAACGTTGGCGCATCACCATCTGCTGTCATATCGGCACCTAATTGAGCTAAATATGATAAATATTGTACACGCATCCATGTCATTCCTAATCCCGTAATTCCATCAGCTGCTGCTTTTTTTGAAGCCATTACGACTTCTTCTAACGTTAATTTATCATCATCTAAAATTCCTGGAGCATATTTTTCAACTAAATCTTTATTGTAATATGTAATAAATGAATGGACATCTAAAGGAACTGAATATTGATCAGCTCCAACAGTTCCAACATCCCATCCAGTGCTTAAGTAGTTTTCTTTTTTAATTTGGCCATTTCTCTCAATGTGTGCTGTTAATGGCATAATAACATCTTGTTCGATAAATAATGGAATTCGTTCAGCATGAACGATTGTTAAATCAGGAACATCTTTACCTGAACCAACTACTGTTGGAATTTTAGGATATAAGTCATTTTGTTCTACTGGAACATGTTTAACCTTTACTGTCGGATTAGTTTTATTATATTCATCAACTAAACGATTCATATTTTCCATATCCGGCCCTGTGAACACACTCCAGAAAACAATTTCTTCTTTTGATTTACTTTCAGACTTACTGTTGCCCTCCCCATTAGACTCCCCTGCATCTTGTCCACATCCTGTTGTAACTAATAACAATGACATTACCATAGCGAAACTTAAAGTCTTAATCAATCCCATTTTCATTACATTCCCTCCACAACTCAAGATTGTTGTTTTAATACAAGAATATTGTATCATATAAAGAATGCGTTTTCAACGAGTTTTAGATGATAATATTAACTTTTTTACACAAAATTAGGATAATAAATACTAGTTATTAAATATAAAACCTCTTTAAATTTTCAAAAACACACAGTTTCTGTTTTTTTGTCGTTTCAAAACAACTTTTATGTTATAATTAGATTATCTAATTGAGGGGGATATGGTAATGAAAACTAAAACACCAGATTTTGAAAATATTAATGAAATGGTTTCCTATGCCAAGGCTTTATCATCTGAAGATCGTATTAAAATGTTAAAATTACTTGATTTCGGAAACTTCACCATTAACGAAATGGCTGAACAACTATCCATACCTGTTTCTACCGCTGGGTTACACGTGAAAATTCTTGAAGAAACAGGATTAATTTTAACAAGATTAGAATCAGCTACAAGAGGAACAAAAAAAGTGTGTTTTAAAAATATTGATGAAATAACATTTGATTTATTACATAAAGAAAAAAATATATCATTTGATTCTTATTACATCAATATGCCTATCGGTGCCTTTTCAAATTCTGAAATAGAAGGGACGTGTGGATTAGTCAGCGAATACACTAGTATTGGTACATTTGATAATCCAGCTGTCTTTTTCTATCCAGAAAAATATACCGCTCAACTTATCTGGTTTGAAACGGGTTACTTAGAATACAAATTCCCTCTAGACTTGCTAAAACATGTTTCCTTAGAAAGTTTAGAAATATCTTTTGAGTGTTGTTCTGAAGCCCCTTCTTACAAAACAAATTGGCCTTCTGATATTACACTATCTCTTAATGATATTGAGCTCCATACATTCACTTCTCCTGGAGACTTTGGGATAAGAAAAGGGAAATTAAATCCTCTTTGGTGGCCAGACTCCAGTACACAATTTGGATTACTATATAATCTAAGAATTTGTAATGATGGTGTTTATTTCGCCGAACAGAAAGTAAACGAGATAAGTCTTGAAAAACTTCAGTTGTTTAACACCCCGTATTTAACTTTTAAAATTGAAGTAAAAAAAGATGCTACTTACCCACACGGTATTAACCTATTTGGTGAAAAATTCGGAGATCACGATCAAAATATTGTTTTAAGAATTGATTATTCAAAATAATTAAATTTAAAAAGAGGTATCTGGATAAAATCCAGATACCTCTTTTACTTTATATCTATTTACTTTCAACTGCCCAAGCGCTGGCAATCATGTCTAAAACGTTTGGATACTTTGGTGTCCACCCCAAGATGGTTTGTGCTTTTTCACTAGAAGCGATTAATTTTCCTGGATCACCTAATCGACGTGGTGAGATGATGGCCGGAATTGGATGCTTTGTAACCTCACGTGCCGCTTCAATCATTTCAAGAACAGAGAATCCTTCTCCATTTCCTAAATTGAAGACCGTACTGTCTCCACCGTTGATTAAGTATTGCATCGCACGAATGTGAGCATCTGCTAAATCCATCACGTGGATATAGTCACGAATACATGTTCCATCCGCTGTATCATAATCATCTCCAAAAATATTAATAGCTTCACGTTTACCTGACGCTACTTGTAAGATAATTGGAATTAAATGTGTTTCAGGATTATGTTTTTCTCCGATTAACATTGATTCATGCGCACCCGCTACATTGAAATAACGTAATGAAACATAATTTAATAACTGTGCTTTATGGAACCAAGAAATCATACGTTCCATCGCAAGTTTTGTTTCTCCATAAACATTTGTTGGGTTTGTTTCATCTGTTTCTAAGATTGGAATTGATTTTGGTTCTCCATAAGTTGCTGCTGTTGATGAGAAAACGATGTTCTTAACGTTACAATCAGCCATTGCTTTTAATAACATATTCGTTCCACTCACGTTATTATCATAATATTTGAATGGATTTGTCATACTTTCTCCAACTAAAGAGAAAGCAGCAAAGTGGATAACCCCTTCCACTTGTTCTTTGTTAAACACTTCACACATGAAACGATAGTCGGAAATATCTCCATGATAAAACGTTGCAGCTGGATGAACATCTTGACGATGCCCTGTTACTAAACTATCGACTACAACAACTTCATGTCCACGTTCAACTAATAAATAAACCGCGTGTGATCCAATATAGCCTGCGCCACCTGTTACTAAAATTTTCATATTTATTTCCCTCACTTCTCTATCTTATAACGCAAGCTTAGCACAAGGTTTTGCCCCCTGTCCTAAGCTTGATTATTTTTATTAGTTCATTTCAATATTAATGGCATTAATAAAACGCTTTATGCCCTCTAATCCCTCTTCTGTTAACTTATAAACGCCACAACATTCTAAAATTTCAACAAACTTATGACCCACTTCTGTTTGAACAAGATGATCGACATCAGCATTTGATGCTTCAGGATACTTTGCCATCATTTCATCTAACCAAACACTATGCTTTAAAAGTCCTGCTTCAGTTAAGATTGATTGGTCTTTAGCAACAAGTGCCGCTTTCACCACTTCTAATTCTTCTTTTAATCGTCCGGGTAAAACCGCAAGTCCCATAACCTCAATTAAACCAATATTCTCTTTTTTCAAATGATGCAAATGAGCATGTGGATGATAAATTCCATCTGGATGCACCTCTGATGTACGGTTATCACGAAGCACTAAATCTAACTCATATAATCCATCCTTAAAACGCGCAATCGGCGTAATTGTATGATGTGGTGTATCGCCCGTATAGGCATAAATACCTAAAGACTCATCCGAATAATTTCGCCAAGTGCTTAAAATGATATCTGCTAATTCCACTAAACGATCACAATTCTTTCCACGAAGTCTTAAAACTGAAAGTGGCCAATTAACAAATCCAACACAAACATCACTAAAGTTTAGGACATTTAATGTTTTTAAAATCGGTGCTTTTTCCATCGCAAATTCATAAGCCCCACCTTGGAAATGATCATGTGTTAAAATCGATCCCCCAACAATCGGTAAATCAGCATTTGACCCAATAAAGTAATGTTTATATTGCGATACAAATTGTAATAAACGTTCAAATGTTAATTTTGAAATACTCATCGGCTCATGCTCACCTTTGAACATGATACAATGCTCATTATAATAAACATAAGGTGAATATTGTAAATACCAACGCTCATCCGTTAATGTCATCGGAATAATACGATGATTTTGGCGCGCTGGATGATTTAATGTTCCAGCAAATCCAACGTTTTCTTTACATAATAAACAACTAGGGTAATTTGTTGAAGGTAAACTCTTAGCTAAGGCAATTGCCTTAGGATCCTTCTCAGGTTTTGATAAATTAATCGTTAAATCTAATTCCCCGTATGCTGTTGCTGTTTTCCAATTTAAGTTTTTCTTCACGCGGTCCATGCGAATATAATTAGACGCTTGGCTTAAGTGATAAAAATAATCTGTTGCTTTTTTAGGATCGTTTTTATATAACTGATCGAATGTGTGACAAACCTCTGAAGGTCGTGGCATCAAACAATCCATTAGTTTGGTATCTAGTAAATCACGGTGGTCAATGCTATCCACTTCTAAAATACCACGATTGATTGCATCATCTAAAATACGCTCAAGAATTTGACTAATAGAATCATCACTTGCAAGTTGTTCATCGGTTTTCTCAAATGAGCTAAGACCTAAAATATCAATTAGTTTATTTGCGGCGTATGAAATGTCTGCTTCGTGAATGAGTCCTAATGCGTGTGCATAATTAATTAATAAATTGATATCTGCTTGAATACTCATGATTTCCACCTCTTATAAATTATAAAGTTTTTGTTCCATCCCCGATTGTTGCCACATATAAATCAGCTTCATACCCGATTTTTTCTTTGTAACCAGTGGCAATAGCTGCAATAACCGCTTCTAAATTTTCATTTTTAACAAGAGCAATGGCGCATCCACCAAATCCTGCACCCGTCATACGAGCACCTAACACACCTGCTTGTTTCCACGCTAATTCTACGATTGTATCTAACTCTAATCCCGTTACTTCATAGTCATCACGAAGTGAAATGTGAGATTGGTTTAATAATTCCCCGAAAGCCACTAAGTCGTTGTTTGCTAGTGACTCAATCGCTAACTTAACACGTTCATTTTCAGTTACCGCATGGCGAGCACGACGATATAGCACCTCATTTTCTAGTACATTTGAAATGTCATTAAACGTGGTTTCTGTTAAATCACATAAGAATTTAATATCTGATTTCGTTTGTAATAATTCAACCGCTGCATCACATTCACCACGACGCTCATTATATTTTGAATCCGCTAGTTCTCGTCTTTTGTTTGTATTCATAATTAAGATTGAAACATCATCTAAAATAGCTTGCGCATACTCATATGATAAATCATTTGTATTTAATTTGATTGCATAATCTTTTTTACCCATTCCAATAGCAAATTGGTCCATGATCCCACAGTTAACACCTACGTATTGGTTTTCAGCACGTTGAGATAGTTTTACCATTTCAACCATATCAATATCAATGTTATGTTGCGTTTTTAAGATTTGTGAAATTAATAATTCTAATGATGCTGAAGAAGATAGTCCAGAACCATTTGGAATCGTTCCATATAAACAAGCATTAAATCCTTGTTCAATACTAAACCCTAATTTATTAAATTCAACAATCACACCTTTAACAAAAGCACTAAAGTTTTCATCTTCTGTGTGAGCTAAATCTGACAGATCAAATTCTAAAACACCTACGTTTTCAAAGTTTTTAGAATATAATCTAACTTTTGAATCTGTTCTAAATCCAACGACAGCATACGTTCCGTAAGTAATCGCACAAGGGAATACACATCCCCCGTTATAATCAATATGTTCTCCAATTAAATTCACACGGCCTGGTGAGAAAAATGATTGCAATTCTCCCTCAGTTCCAAAAATAGTTTGATAGGTATTCGTTAACGATGTCATGTTCATTTTTATCCCTCTTTCTCTCATAAAAGTTGTCCTTAGTAAAATTTTATATTTTTTTACTAAAAAAAGCAACATAATTTGTGTAAAACACTTACAAAATAATAAATTTTTTTATTTTTTAAAGCGCTATATTTTATTTTATGAGACATAGTGATAAAATAAGAACTAGATTTGTATATAAGTCATGCCATGTATTGTATCGTTTCAAAAATTATTCTATGGCGATAGGACATCGTCGTATCACAGTATTTTACGTTTATAACCTGCTACATAAACTATAGAAAACTTTTCTATTTCTAGAAAGTAAAATTTAATAAATTTTTTCTACATCCAAGGGAGATAAGACTTATGGCTAAAATTAAAGATATTGCGGATTTGACAGGGTTTTCAATCACAACTGTATCCCGCGTTTTAAATCAAGATAAAAATTTCAATGTATCAGATGAAACGCGCGTTAAAATTATTAGTGTCGCTGAAGAATTAAATTATTTACCACCGAGTAAACGTAACAAAGCGCCAAAAAAAGATTCAGTACTAAGTATTGGACTCATCTACTGGTATTCACTACAAGAAGAAATAAGTGATCCATACTATATGGCCATTCGCTTAGCCATGGAAAATTATTGTCAAAGTAAAAATATTAAACTTCAAAAAATATATTTACCGTCTAAATCATTTGAAGATATTAAATCATTACAATTGGATGGACTGATTGCACTCGGTAAATACAGTGAATCTGAAATTGAAAATCTACGTGAGATTAACCAAAACATCGTTTTAGTTGACTCATGGTCAAAACATTACAACATCGATGTGGTTATTGCGGATTTAAAAGAAGCGACAAAAGATATTATCGCCTACTTGATGAACCAACAAATTGAAAAAATAGGCTTTATTTGCGGGATTGAAGAGACACTAGATGGTGAAGAGTTACTTGATTTCCGATTATTAACCTATACAAAAGAAATGCAAAAACGTCGTCTGTTTAATCAAAATCATATTCATCTTGGGAAATTCACAGCAGATTCAGGCTATGAACTAATGTCTGACATTATCGCACGTGATGCACTGCTTGAAGCTTACATTGTAGCCTCAGATTCAATGGCTATCGGGTGCTTAAAAGCATTAAATGAGAATAACATTAAAGTACCAGATGTTGTTTCAATTATAAGCTACGATAATATTTCATTATCACAATTTACGATTCCATCACTCACAACGATTGATATGAATACGAAACACATGGGTGAAACCGCGATTGAACTCATGACAGAACGCATTTCAAATGATCGTGAAATCGCAAAAAAAGTCACGATTCCAACGAAGTTAATTCATCGCGATAGCAGCTTATAACATGAACACAGGCAATTATACACAACCATATAAGGGGGATTTAGAATGTTACAGTTTGATGAAAAAAAATTACAAGTAATCGAAGGTGTTCAATTTATTGAATACAGCATGAAAAATGAATACTTAGAAATAAAATTTATTAATGTCGGGGGCGCTATTACAAAAATCGCAATGGCATCTGATGACTACGCAAAAAATTTAATTGTTAACTATCAAGATTATTCAAACTATTTACATAATGGGTGTTATTTAAATGCAATCGTTGGGCGCACGTCTAACCGAATTAAAAACGGAACATTTGCTATTAATGGGAAAACATATCAAGTGGACTTAAACAATGGGGTTAACAATTTACATGGTGGCAGTGAAAACTTATCGCACATGGTTTTAAACGTTGAAATGATTGAAAATGGATATGCTTTAAGCGCTACGCTACCTCATCAAGAAAATGGATTCCCAGGTAATGTAAGTGTTAAAATATATTACACGTTAAATCACGATACCTTAAACATTTCATACGTTGCAACAACGGATCAAGAAACGATTGTAAATTTAACACAACATGCTTATTTCAATTTATCTGGAAATTTAGAAACAACTATTTATAACCATGAATTACAAATCGCGGCAGATGCAGTGGCGATTGTTGATGAAAATTTATCATTCACTCAAGAAATCTTACCCGTTGCTAACACAATCTTTGATTTCAACACCCCAACGGTTATTAATCCAGAAACTAAAGATCGTTTACCTTTATTTGAATTTACGTCTGGTTATGATCATTTATATTTATTTAACAAACAAGGTGAAGTTGCGACATTAACCGATCCGGTATCAGGACGTCGCGTCACAGTTTTAACTGATTCACCTTCGATGCAATTTTATGCGGGGAACTTCTTAACTGATGAGATGGTTTTTGAAGGAAATCGCGTGGGTGAAATGCATTTAGGTTGCTGTCTTGAAACACATTTAGTTCCTTATGACTTCGCATCACAAATTCTTAAACCGAATGAAACTTATAAACAAGCTGTTGGTTATAAATTTACTAACATTAAATAATAAAAAAATGGAGAGACAATCACTTTGACTGTCTCTCCATTTTTTTATGCTGATAATTTATTTTGTAAAACGGCTGTGATTCCACAATTAATCATTTCTGGTGATGTCATTTGCTCACGAATCACATCATTGATTGATATTTCGTGCGCTGTTTCAATTCCACTTTTTAAGAAGTTAACTGAGTCACCCATACGAGTTAACCCATTTTCATAGTAAGTTGTGCTGATTCCTAAAACATCTGGTAAAACAGTCACATCATACCAACCTTGATATTCCAGGTTATGAATATTTAATGTTGTTTTAATATTTTGATAGTAATTGTGATTGTTGTAATCGACTGTTAATAATAACGGTAATATGCTTGTGTGCCAGTCATTAACATGAATGGTATGTAATGTTGTTTCGATTAATGGTAATGATTCAAGAATGGCACGATTGAAGAAAGCAAAGCGCTCAGCATCATCGTCATATCCATAAACATTTTCACGATTGAAATATCCATCATTTTCAATGAAGTAATACGTGATGTTATCAACAACTAGTTTATAAACACTAGCCAGTTGTTCACGCCATCCAACTTTAACAGTTGTTGATTTAATGACTTCCATTTTCGAAGTAAATTCTTCGCTAATACACGCATATTTAGGTAATACAACAATTGCACGATCACCATTTTTAACAATTTCATTTACAAATTGGACAGCTGTTTCACCCAATTGCCCGACTGTTGTAAAGGGTGCACATTCAGTTACCGCATAAAGAACAGCATTTGGTGTTGATTCTTTTTTAGCTTTACTTGCTTTCGTACTTTTCTTTTTAACTGGTTTTGCTTTTTCTACAACTTCTGTTTCAAAAAGCGTTATGTCTGAATCTTTTCCATTTTCAAATCTACTATTTAACAATACTAATGCCTCATCTTTAATTGCAGATTGGGCAGCTTTCACTTCAATACCTAACTCATGACATAATGAGATAATTTCTTTACTTGTTTTTCCATATTTTTTCGCAAATTCATGTACTCGCATTTTTGGTCCCCCCGGTTAAACAATCTTTAACATATAATTACATTTTAGCATTTTCATCCATTTTTTAAAATGAGACATCCTCTAAAAATGCTCATTTTATACAATATCTAACCGTTTACAACTTTTTACGCAATTATTATAGCGTTTTCAGAACACCCTTCATCATTTTTCTACGCATCGTGTCGGAAAATGATGATAATAAATGCAATCGTATATGCATAATTTTTACCTATACAATAATACCTTTTCTTTAATCACAAAACTAAATGATTCCTCGTGATATGCTATTGAATTTCTAACGGTTGAATTGACTTACTAGGATTCATCTCAAGCAAGGTACTTTCTCAATTCACAGACTGATGTAATGGGAGTGCTGGCGTATAATAAGACTTTTGCAAAACCAAAATTTCCTTAGGGTTTCATGAGTTTAATCTTATTTATCTAAGTTTATATGTTAATCAATCAAAAAAAACAGGCTGTATCATTTAGATACAACCTGTCTATTATTATTCTCCGATGATTGAATTAACGCGTGCTAATACATCTGCTTTAATCATTTCTACTGTTTTGTCTGCTGCTTCAACTGTTTCATCGATAACTCCGATGTAAACTTTTGCTTTTGGTTCTGTTCCTGATGGACGTAAAACGAACCAAGAACCGTCTGCTAATGTATATTTTAATACATTTGATTTAGGTAAATTAATTTCAGTTACTTCATCTGTTTTTAAATCTGTATGAGCAGATAATTCATAATCATCCACTGCAACAACAGCACGTTCTGCCACTGTAATTGGTGTAAATTCACGGAAATCAGCTAAGATTGCTTGAATTTTATCCGCTCCTTCTTTACCTTTTAATGTGATGTTAACTAAAGCTTCACGGTAGCATCCGTAAGTTTCATATAATCCCATTAACACATCATATAAAGTTTTTCCATTTTGTTTGTAGTAAGCCGCAGCTTCTGCACACATTAAGACTGATTGAACAGAGTCTTTGTCACGTACGAAGTCTCCGATTAAGTAACCATATGACTCTTCATAACCAAATACGAATTCATAGTCAGTATCTTCAATTAAACGCGCTTGTTCTCCGATAAATTTGAATCCAGTTAACGTAGAAACGACTTCAAATCCGTATGAACGAGCAATTTTAGCTCCCATATCAGATGTTACAACCGTATTAAATACTTTTCCTTTAGCAGGTAAAGTTCCTTTTTCTTTCTTTTGAGATAAAATGTAATCAATTAAAATAGCTCCTGTTTGGTTCCCTGTTAATAAAACATATTCACCACTTGGATTTTTAACAGCTAAACCAACACGGTCTGCATCAGGATCCGTTGCAATTAAGATATCTGCATCTACAACTTTACCTAAAGCGATAGACATCTCAAATGCTGATGCTTCTTCAGGGTTTGGTGACTTAACCGTTGAGAAGTTAGGATCCGCTACACATTGTGCTTCAACTACATGTAATTGCTCATATCCACATTCAGCTAATACCGTACGAACTGGCACATTAGCTGTTCCATGTAAAGGAGAGAAGACGATTTTTAAATCTTTTTTGGCACAATCAGCATTAATTTCTAATGCTTTAACTTTTTCATTATAAACAGCATCAATCTCAGCCCCAATGATTTCGATTAAACCAGCTGCTTTTAACTCTTCTTCTGATTTAACTTCGATATCGAAGACATTATGAACGCTGTCTACTAATGCAATCACTTGATCAGCATCTGCAGGCACTAATTGACATCCAGTCTCATCGTAAATTTTATATCCATTGTATTCAGGTGGGTTGTGAGATGCCGTAACAACAATTCCCCCAGCTGCTTGTAAATGACGAACAGCAAATGATAACTCAGGTGTTGGACGTAAGTCTTCGAATACATAAGCTTTAATGCCATGAGATGCCATAACTTTAGCTGATTCCATTGCAAATTCAGGTGAGAAATGACGGTTATCATAAGCAATAACAATCCCTTGTTGTTTAACTGCTTCACCTTTTTGTAATAAATATTGTGCGAATCCTTCATTTGCCTTGCGGATTGTATAGATATTCATACGGTTTGTTCCGGGTCCTACTTCTCCACGCATTCCACCTGTTCCAAATTCTAAATCTTTATAAAAAGCGTCCTCTTTTTGCGTATCGCTTAAATTTTGTAATTGTACTTTTAAGTAATCTTCTAAGTTTGGTTGTTCTACCCATTTTTTATATTCTGTTTCAAAACTCATTACAAATCCCTCCAATTATGGTTATATTTAATATTTTTCATTATATCATAACTTTTTAGTTAAACGGTTACTTGTTTTTTCAGAAAACGGTTGCAACTAAATTCAATTATCGACAACCCTAGCGGAAAAACATTTGATAACTTGCTTCAAATGCTTCATGAGCACCTAAGGTTTGAATTCCTTTTTTATCTTTAATTTCTTGCGGTGC
>JBOFCV010000017.1:0-2757 GCA_051646305.1 Turicibacter sp. | reverse complement strand
AAGTTAGAGCAATCGGTGGTGGTTCAAATCAAGAAGGCGAGCGTACTTTTAATTACGCGACTCAAATCGCACGCCAACCTGGTTCAACAGCAAAACCAATCTTTGCGTACGGTCCTGCCATTGAATATTTAGGTTGGGGAACAGGAAAAAACATTACGGACGAACTTTACAGTTACGAATCAAATAAAAGTCAAGTCGTTCATAACTACAACTTAATTTATCAAGGTACGATGACGATGCGTTCGGCATTAAATCAATCCTTAAATGTTCCAGCTGTTAAATCCTTTAACGCTGTGGGTGCTGACAAAGTTCAAGAATTTGCAAAAAATTTAGGAATGCCTGTCGAAGATAAATTATACGAATCTAGTGCCATTGGGGGAGTTGAAACAGGTTATTCCCCCCTAATAATGGCGGGTGCTTATGCCGCTTTCGGAAATGGTGGAATTTATAACGAGCCGATTACCATTGAAAAAATTGTTCAATCTGATGGGACAACACTTTATTCTGATCAAAAATCAGAAAAAGTGATGAAAGAAGAAACAGCTTATTTAATGACGAATTTATTACATAGTGTTATGACTGATGGTACCGGACGTTCTGCTAACGTAAAAGATATGTATCTATCAGGTAAAACAGGAACAACAAACTTCCCAAAAGAAATTCGTGAACAATATGATATGCCTTATGGTGCCATTCGTGATTCATGGTTCGTTGGTTATTCAAGTGAATATACAGCGGCGATTTGGACTGGATATGACGATACGAGCAAAGGAAAGTGGATTACTAATTCTACTCAATCAACACCATGGAATTTGTTTAAATACGTTATGGGAACAATGAATACATTAAATCCTGTTCCTTATCAAGAACCAAAAAGACCAAGTAACGTTGTTGAAGTCACAATCGAAAAAGAAACCGATCCAACGTTATTACCTTCAGGCTTAACCCCTCCAACTTATCAAACGAAAGAATTATTTATTAAAGGAACTGAGCCAACTGAAGTTTCAAACAGATTCCAAAAACTTCCTACTCCTCAAAATGTAACAGGAAGTTATAATGGTTCAACATTAAATATGTCGTGGGATCATATTTCAACCTACACCATTCCAAGTGGAGATATCGATTGGATGTTAGGTGTTCATAGTTCAAACCAACAAAAAGATGGATTAGGAGACTACTCTTCAGTTGACGTTCCTGAACATACTTTACGTATGATGCGTAATCAATTACAAACCATTGGGGCAACAGTCTACAGAATTTATGGACGAACTGATACTGGAAATGAAGTAGAAATTGGGATAACCCAATCTAACTCATTTAGTAGAGATCTTTCCGTTTATGACATGATTAACTACACTGACTTCTTTGTTCGGGCATCTTATGAAAATTATGGGGCCTTAATGAGTGATAATTCAAATTCAATTCAAATTACAAATTTAGAAAGTTATGTCAAGTTTGTCACAATCCCTAATATGAACGGATGGACACAAGAACAAGTGAACACTTGGGGTCAAAATAATAAAATTAACATTTCATACAATGAAGTCGTTGATGCAACAGTCCCAGCTGGAACGGTTATTTCAACATCACCTGGCGCTAATGATAAAGTAGAGGAAAATAAAACTCTAACTGTTAATATTGCAGGTGTCCCACAGCTTAGTGTACCTAATTACGCTAGTGATACTGATTTTGTAGCAAAATATCAAGCATGGGGAACATTAAATGGAATTTCAATTTCAGTTTCAGAAAAAAATGACCCCACTATTCCAAAAGGATCACTCATTGGAACTAATCCTGGTGTCGGATCAATTATTGCACCCGGTTCAACATTAACGTTAACGGTTTCTAAAGGGCCAGAAGATGTTGAAACAGGCGGCGATGGTGGAAACACAGGTGGCGATACTGGTGGTGACGGTGGAAACACAGGTGGCGATACTGGTGGTGACGAAGGTAATCCCCCCACACCTCCTCAAATTGCTTCACGATTCATCTCATTTAGAAATAGATTTAACAAATAATAAAGAGTAAAGAATAAATAAAAAAAGTGAATTTTATCTCTTGATAAAATTCACTTTTTTTTATTTATTCCAATCCGGTACTTATTCTACTGGTGTTAATCTTTGCAATTTTATATCTTTTTAATATTTTCACAAAAAAAAGCATAGCTTTTGGCTATGCTTAATCTAAGACGTTATTACATTTTTGTAACGTTTGAAGCTTGTGGTCCACGGTTTCCTGATGTTACATCGAAAGAAACTTTTGCACCTTCTTCTAATGTTTTAAATCCGTCACCTTGAATTTCACTAAAGTGAACGAATACTTCGTCTCCATTATCAACAGTGATAAATCCGAATCCTTTGTCTGCATTAAACCATTTTACTGTACCTGTAGCCATTGTAAATACCTCCGAAAAACATATCTAGTTATTATTTAGTTTCATAACATTAAGAATATACACACTTTTAAATCTTATCATGTAGATTTAACATATATTAAGAATGATGGAACTATCAATAATAGTATGGATCAAACTAAATATTATATACAACATATTAATAAAATAATTATTTTTTTTAAAAATCTAACGTTTTGTTCAACTAATCACGCTATTCATAATAGCGTCTAATCTACTGTTCGATAAATACTTTTTCCCCCTACAAATAGAAAGAGATTAATCCGTCTAACATTAATTGCTATAGTAATTTCCACCTAAACTTCCCACACCTACTAAACTAGTCACACTAAAAAAATAACGAG
>JBOFCV010000143.1:0-4521 GCA_051646305.1 Turicibacter sp. | reverse complement strand
TTATCCGTAATATCTTTAACTTCCTCAAGCGTTTTTTCTTTTAACGTTTGAGACATAACAGAAGCTGATGAACAACAGATTGAACATCCCGTTCCTTGATGACGAACATCTTTAACCACACCATCTTCAACACACACTTGAACTGTGATGTCATCTCCGCATGTTGGGTTTTTTAAATGAACTTCATGATACCCTTCTGCTTGTAATAATCCCTTATTACGTGGGTTTTTATAGTGATCCATAATAACTTGGCGATAAAGTTGTTGTAAATTAGAAGAAGACACCGTCAAAAAACTCCTTTCCTTTTTTAGTGGCTGCAATAAACAAATCCACTTCCTCTTTTGTATTATAAACATATAAACTCGCTCTAAGTGTTGCAGGTTGGCATAACCATCCCATTAACGGTTGAGCACAATGATGACCCGCTCGTACACAAACACCTTCTGTATCATAAATAGTTGCCGCATCATGTGGATGAACGTCATCTATATTAAACGAAATAATTCCCGTTTTTGCTTCTTTATTAAAGATTGTAATACCACCTAACGCATCTAACTGTTCAACCGCATACTGGCGTAACAAAAACTCATGTGTTGCAATTTCATCAAACCCAATGGCTTGTAAATAATCAATCGCAGCCCCTAATCCAATAGCACCCGCAATAACTGGTGTTCCCGCTTCAAAACGATAAGGTGCATCTTTCCAAGTCGAAGACTCAAGTCCAACAATATCATTCATCTCGCCACCAAACTCAATGGGTTCCATGCTTTGAAGTAAATCATATTTACCATATAAAGCACCAACACCCGTTGGCCCACACATTTTATGACCACTAAAAGATAAGAAGTCACAATCTAAATCTTGTACGTCTATTTTAATATGAGGAGCAGCTTGCGCAGCATCCACACTAACAATAGCCCCTTTGGCATGAGCAAGCGTCACAATTTCTTTAATTGGCGTCACAAATCCCAAAACATTTGAAATGTAATTAATCGCGACCACTTTCGTTTTATCCGTCAAAACAGATTCAAAATTTTCAACCGTTATACGACCTTCTTTATCAAGAGGAATAAATTTAAGAATAGCGCCCGTACGTTTTGCAACGTGTTGCCAAGGTAAAAAACTACTATGATGTTCAAGTTCTGAAACAATAATCTCGTCACCAGAAGAAAGATTAGCCATTCCATAACTTTGAGCCACTAAATTAAGGGCAGACGTTGCCCCTCGCGTAAACACAATTTCTTCAGGCTTTGATGCATTCAGTAAGTTTTTTACTTTTTCACGAGCCCCTTCATATAATTCAGTTGCTTCGTTACTTAATTTATAAACACCGCGATGTACATTTGATGTTTTCTTCGCATTATAATTATTTACCGCATCAATCACACATTGTGGTTTTAATGTTGTGGCACTACTATCTAAATATACTAAAGTTTTTCCATTCATTGTTTCTTTAAGAATTGGAAAATCTTCACGAATACGATTCACATCGATTGACATACTGCCACCTCTTTTATGCATTAATTTTTTGTTGAATGACTTTTACAAACTCAGTTTTAATTGCTTCGCTTTTAATATCATCGATAAATGGCATTAAGAAACCATATATGATTAATATTTCTGCTTCACGGCGTGTTAATCCACGACTCATTAAATAATAAAGTTGTTCTTCATCAATTTTCCCAAGACCTGCCGCATGTCCTGCGACAACGTCATACTCGTCAATTAATAAAATAGGATTTGCATCACTACGAGCTGATTCCGATAAAATCATGGCACGGCTCTCTTGTTTAGCAACTGATCCTTTCATCCCTTTATTAATTTTCCCGATTCCATTGAATGTCAACTGTGCTTCATCTTTAGATACTCCATGGTTCACAATATAACCTTCCGTATGCGGCGCTAAATGTTCGATTTTAACTGTAATGTTTTGTTTTTGAACACATTGTGCAATCGCAACTGTTTTAACTTTTGAGGTAGCTCCTTGTCCAATTAATGAAACATAGTTTTCACATACTGTATTTCCATCGTTTAGTGCACCAAATGACAGATTGAAACGACCGTAATCACTTACTAAGGCACGGCGTGTGAAGTATGCTAATGTTTTTTCACATAAACGATCCATCGCCCCGTATTCAACCGAAGCATTTTCTTTCACAATGACTTCAGAAACAACATTTACATTAGCTGTACTAATATTATGGTAATTTTCAATATATTTAAGTTGTGAATTTTGCTGTGCAACAATTAAGGTGTGATTAAATAATGATCCATTTTCTTGTAAGTAAATCACATTTAAAACATCATTCACTACTTTATTTTTAGGAACATAGATAAATAATCCACTATTTAAATGTTTAACATGTAAAGCTGTTAATTTGTTTTCATCTATTTTAACAACAGACATAAAATAAGGTTTAAAATATTCCTCGTATGTCGTCAAAGCTTGTTGTAAGTTCGCAATGATAACACCTTCAAATTCATCACTTATTTTTTGATACGTAATGACTCCATCAGTTAAAATAATAACATTTTGTTCATCTTCGCTCACAAGGTGTGAAACAGCTTCTGGAATTTCATTTATTTTTAAGGGACTTGTAGATGCTGTCGTAACATCTTCAAATAACCAGTTTTTTATATTTGTTCTGTCTGCTTTAGGTAGTGCAAGTGACGACACCATTTCTGATGCTTCTTTTTGCATATCTTTATACCAAGTTGGTAAAGTATTTAATAACTCTTGCATCATGTGCTTAGTTCCCCTTTCATCTATAACATTTTATTCATTAACTATTTCAATCTAACATTAAATAGCTACTTTTTTAGATTAGACCTTATAAGTCTAGTTAAAAGTTTAACGCACTGTCAAACACTTAAGTTAGACTCTAGGATGACTCGTATCAACGCATTAGATGTTTTAACCCAGTCATCCAAAAATGTAAATAAACATTTCTGATTGTCTATAGAAATTTATCTGTTATAGATCTAAGATTTCTTTTGTCGCACATGTTCCAATTGAAACTACTTTACGTTCTTCATCTGGAATAATTACACGCTCGTCTTCAATTCCTAACTCTTTTTTAATCCAGTCATAACCATCACGGTCAATGCGTTCAATTAATTCAGGACCTCCTGATTTAACGATACGACCTTTCATCATGATATGAACAAAGTCTGGTTTGATATGATCTAATAAACGTTGGTAGTGAGTAATTAATAAACATCCAAACTCTTCTGAGCGCATTGAATTAACAGCCTCACCTACAATACGTAAAGCATCCACATCAAGACCTGAGTCAATTTCATCTAAAATTGCGATGTTTGGTTTTAACATCATCATTTGTAAAATTTCATTACGTTTTTTCTCTCCACCTGAGAATCCTTCATTTAAATAACGATGTGGTAAATCCTCACGCATTTCAAGTTTATCAACCGCTTTATCTAATTGACGAATAAATTTGAATAATGGAACATCTTTACCGGGTTCTAAACGTGTTTGCATTGCGCTACGCAAGAAATCTGAATTGGTTACCCCTGGCACCTCTGCTGGGTATTGCATCGCTAAAAATAATCCGGCACGTGCACGCTCATCAACTGACATATCTAATACATTTTGTTCATTTAACGAAACACTTCCGCTTGTCACTGTATATTTAGGATGTCCCATAATAGTTGATGATAAAGTTGATTTACCCGTTCCATTAGGTCCCATAATGGCATGAACTTCTCCACCTTTAATTTCAAGATTAACACCTTTTAAAATTTCTTTATCTTCAACTGTTGCTCTAAGTTCTTTAATAGTTAAAACAGGTTTTTGCATTTTTCTTTCCTCCACTCAATTCATTTAAACTATTGCTCTGCTAGCACTTATTATTATTTTTCTACTTTTTAGAAACAAATGAAACCTTATCTCTTCGAAAGTTAATCTTTAAACGGTTTTTAATAATTAGACTCATTCTCATCTTTTTCTTATATAGAGATAGAAAACAAGAAATTTTATCTAAAACACTTATAAAGAATAGTTACGTTTAACAGCGTTAACTTTTCTGATATTATTATTATACTAGATTCAAATATCAAAACCAAATGATATAGTAATGTATCCGTCATACATTTATATTATCTCGATATAGTTTTCTATAAAACGTGATTTTTAATTACTTTTATTTACTCTTTCGGTCAAATATCCTTGTTTCTTCTTATAGTTTGTCAAAATTTAGTATCTGTATTAATTTTTAAAAGTAGGACAATTTAAATAAGAGGAAAAATATCAAGGATTTTTTTCTGCTTCTTTTATAAGAAATCACACTTAAATCTTAACTAAAACCCCATATTTTACATTATTTAAGCGCTTTATTTAACACTATTTCTATAGTAATGTTAATTTTCTGTTAATTTTTCATAAATTATTAACAATTGTAGCAATTTGTAGTATTATTGAACAGTAAAAAATTCGGAGGTAGAATTATGGAATACATAAATATTATATTAAGTCTTTTCAGTGGTTTGGCTTTATTCTTATTC
>JBOFCV010000130.1:0-14933 GCA_051646305.1 Turicibacter sp. | reverse complement strand
GTGCGAAAACAAAGAAGTTATTATTTATTTATTTCTCTTCACTCAAGAAGTCGATTTGGAGACGATTAAAAACATATTTTCTCAAATGCCACAAGAGATTCTTGAAAAACGTATTAAAGAGTATTTCAATAACCACAATATTAAATTTTTGGGAAAGCATATTAAAATTGTTTATCGCGCAACCATTGTGAAAGATTTTCATTTTAATCAAATATCACAAAATACCCATTATCCACAAAATGTTGTGAGTCTATATCGTTAGTCAAACTAATTAATTCAAAAAAAACAATAGTTTAATTTTATGTGACAACTGTGCGTGTCACTTTTTTTATGTTGCTTTGATTTAATGTCACAATAAAGGATAATGTGTTATAATTTCTGTGACAATACGGGATTTTTCATATCACATCATGGAGGTCAATTTTATGAAAACAAACACCACTATCTGTATGGTAAGACACGGTCAAACAGACTGGAATAAAAATGAGCTAATTCAAGGCTTAACTGATAATTTACTGAATGAAATTGGAATTAGACAAGCACATGAGGCTGGTAAAAAGATAAGTACTCAGACATGGGATGTTATTGTTTCAAGCCCGCTAAAAAGAGCCTACCACACTGCTCAAATTATCGCATCCCATATTAACTATCTAGACGATATTCACCTACTTGAGAGTTTAGTCGAGCGGGATTTTGGAGATGCTGATGGTCGTCCTGTATGTGATTACTATGATTTGGTTATGCAAGAAAAAGTGAGTAATATGGAACTTAATACGACTCTCATATCGCGAGTAAAGGATGGGCTTGATGAGATAACAGCTACCTTCCCTAACAAAAAAATATTGGTCATCTGTCACTCACATATTATAAAAGCTGCTCTTATTTATATTAGCAAGAATGAATTTGATTTTACGTTAAAACTTGATAATACCTCATTAAATTATATTAGTTTTGAAAATGACGTATATAAATTAGTGAACTATAACGTTAATGGGCATATGCTATCTTTACATTAAATCAAAGCCCTCCTCATAAAGGAAGATATATTTATTAAATAATCTTTCTTATCTTATTTTTAAAAGTAACCCTTCCCCTCTCTATATCCCTGTTCGTAAATTAACTGAACCGCCTTCATTTAATTAAATGTATTACATCTCATATATTTAAGTGCAGTCAAATTACTTCAAGACGTATTTATATAATCTATCTAGACTACCTCTTATCCATTTAATGACTTTAAACACCTACGGTTAACTTGTTGTTACAATATTCAATGCCATACTCGATGGCACATAAACCTTTAATTTTTAAGGTAATCTTTTTACTATGGCAGATATAGTTAGATAATATGAGGATTTAAAAAACGATATAAAATCAATTTTAACTTGATTTTATATCGTTTTTTTACCAAATTTTAAAGATACTAAGAATTATTAGCTATTTATTATTTTTTTAAGTTCTCTTCTTCTTTTTTAAAGTCTGTTTTTAATTCTGTTACAGCTTCTTTCGTTAACGGGTATCCGTAGGGCGCATGAAACTCTGATCCAAACTCAAAATATCCTGACAAAGGGGTTAAGATTATGTCATTTGTTGGTGTATGATTCACTTTAACGTCATCTGAGTTGTGATCAAAAAATATTTGTTTTTTATTTGTCATAACTTCACCTCATAATTAGTCTGATTTATCTTGTATATTTTTCTATTGGGTCACCTTGTTCATCTAAATCTAAAGGACTAGCATTCTTTATATCAGGGTAAACCCATCCTCCATTAAAAGGATATCCATGGGCTTGTTCAACTCCAAACTCCACTTCACTATCGTGTTTATAATACAGTTTTTCTCTTAACTCATCTTCATTTCGTACTTTACTTAGATTACTCTTTTTAGTTTCATTTTCTATCGGATCTGTCATTTCAATCACTTCCTTTACATCAAGACCATAGCAACAATCGCTAGTACAATAATAATAATAAAATATAAAATTACTGCTCTTGCAAAATTCCGTTTGTTTATATTCGTCCTTTTATTTAAGCTCCAGTAGATTAACATGGCTAAATTGACTAATGGAACGGTGCACAATACGATAAACAATATCCATTCTTCTATTTTCACAACTGGCCCTAACTTATCAACCTCTTTTATTTGCTCCATTTTAAAACTTCCTTTATGAGAAGATTTCTTTACTTATTTTTTGATTAATCTACAAATTTATACATCCCTTTATGAAAGTTATAGCTAAATCATATAAAAAAAGGCCAATTTTATCCCGAGGATGAAAATGACCTTTTTTGGTTAATTTAATTCTTTTTTTATTATTTGTTCTACTTTTTCACATATTTCATTTGTTGATAATGTTTGATAGTCTGCAAATGCAATTGGATCATGCACCATCAGTTTAACATGAGTTCTTCTTGGCCAACGTTTTCCTACTTCATAACTATTGAAAATGGTAATAGGAATAATGGACGCCTTTGCTTTTTGGGCTAATTTAAAACTTCCTGCTTTGAATGATCCCATCTGGGCTTTAACTTCGCGAGTTCCCTCAGGGAAAATCACCATAAGATGACCTTCCTTAACACTCTGGGCTGCACTTGAAATAACCTTTACAGATTGACGCACATCTGTACGATCCATAAATTGACATTGAATGAGACGCATGGCATCGCTTAATAAAAAGATGTGATCTAATTCTTTTTTCGAAACATAGCCATGTGGTTTTTTTATCGCTTTTAATAAGGTAATAATATCAAAATTACTTTGGTGATTTGCATAGATAACGCCTTGTTCGACTTGATCTAATTTTTCTATCCCTTCAACCTCAACCTTCATATTAAATAACAAAGGTGTCGCCAAAGACATAATCCAACTTACAAACTTAAAACGTTCTAGGTTTGAATATTTTTCATTTTTAAGTTGTTGAACTCTTAGATTTGCTAGCACAACAGTAAGAGCTGCCACTATTAATAGTACGATAATGATCAAGATAATAACCATTAAAATATCTAACACTTGTGGTTCCCCCTTTCATATACGGCAAAAATTAGACAATCTGTCTCTTTTTTTGAAATACAATTCCAATTCATTGGATCATAAGCCGGAAAATAGGTATCTCCTTTATAACTTCCTTTTATATGTGTGATATATAAACGATCTGCTAAAGGTAAGACTTGTTCGTAAACTGAACGCCCACCAATGACAAATAGTTCTTTTTCAGCCGGATAACATTCAATATAACTTTGGAGTTCATCTATAACTGTCACGTCATAATCAGTATATTGATTTGAATGCGTTAAGATGATATTATGACGCCCAGGTAGCGGTTTATTATTATACCCAAGAATCGAATCGAAGGTATTTCTCCCCATGAGTATATCATGCCCAAGTGTTGTTTCCTTAAAATAACGTAAATCTTCTTTAAAATGCCATGGTAGCTTATTATCTGCACCAATCAATTGATTTTCATCAAAAGCTACAATCATTGATATCATCTTTGTCACTCCCTAGTTTACTTATTACACACTTACTTTTCCGGCAATAGCTGGATGTGGATCATAACCCACTAATTCAAAATCTTCATATTTAAAATCAAAAATTGATTTAACCGATGGATTAATCTTCATAATTGGAAGAGTTTTACATTCACGTGTAAGTTGTAGATTAATTTGATCTAAATGATTATTATAAATATGAGCATCACCTAGTGTATGAACAAATTCACCATACTCAAGACCACATACGTTTGCTACCATCATCGTTAACAAGGCATATGAGGCAATATTAAACGGAACTCCTAAGAAAATGTCTGCTGATCGTTGATATAGCATACAAGATAGTTTTCCATCTGCTACATAAAATTGGAACATTAAATGACAAGGTGGTAGTGCCATCTCATCCACTTCGCCTACATTCCACGCATTAACAATTAAACGGCGAGAATTAGGGTTAGTTTTAATTTGCTCTACAACGCTTGCTAATTGGTCAATAACTTTTCCATCTTTTGTTTCCCATCGGCGCCATTGCTTTCCGTATACTGGACCTAATTCACCTGACTCATCTGCCCATTCATTCCAAATACGAACCCCATTGTCTTGCAAATATTTAACGTTTGTATCTCCTTGAATGAACCAGAGTAATTCATGAATAATTGATTTTAAATGAACCTTTTTTGTCGTTAACAAAGGAAATCCTTCTTGTAAATCATAACGCATTTGATAACCAAAGGTACTTATTGTTCCCGTCATCGTACGGTCGTCTTTCCCTACTCCGTTTTCTAAAACATGTTGTAATAATTCTAGATATTGTTTCATCTGTTCATGTCCCCTTTCGACGAGTTTTCTCATATTCTATCACATTATAAAATTCTATTTGTGTTCCTTTACGTCAATAACACCATAAAAAAAGTGGCGCTTTTGATTGATTTTTGAAATTTCAAAGCCCAATTCATTTATTGAGTCATTACCATAATTTGATTTAACAACAACCTTTTGTTTTGCGACGCGACGTGCCTCACTTACATGTTCTGGTGTTAACAAATCGTATGAAACAAGCGGCTTAATGACCTTTATTCCTTGTGAGGATTCTAAACTTTTAGTGAACATGAAGTCAAAATAGACAACATCTACTGTGTCATCTGATAATGATTTAAGATACTCTAAATTGTCACAGTTTATAATTTTTAATTTTTCAACGATATCCTTAAGCTCTGGTTGAGCAGTTTGAACATAATAATGTAACCCTTCTCTCACAAGAACAGAAAGCGGAAAACTTTTTTCGGTTGCAATAATTTGACCGCTATGCCCCACGACATAACTTGCAACTAACGTATCTGATGCAAGACCTAATGTACAATCTAAAAAAGTCATGCCTTCCACTAAATCACAAGCACTCACCAAGCTATCTTTTTGACCACGCTCAATTTGCTTAATTCGATGAAACGCCATATTGGGATGATAAAATATTTCATCCGCACCTTTTTTATTAAAACAGAGCCCTCGATTACTATTTACCACAAATATTTCTGCATCACGATGTTCATGAAGGTATTTTAATGTTTTTTTATTTCGTTTAACATATGGAACATTTAACTGTTTTGCAAGCTCTATGGCTTTTTTTACTAATACTTCTGTCTCATCAAAAGATGTGGTAATAATCATTTCATTTCCTACTTTCTCTAACCTAATCATTCTTTCCATTTTCTATAATCATTTTATTTACGTCTTTCTCTGTCAAATCATAATATTTCCAAATAATGAAGATAGCTACAACTCCACCTATTATAGGGTATAGTGCGTACATATTCCAAATTCCTGTTAAAGCTTCTGTTGTTTGTGGGATACCTGGTTGATATCCAATACTCTCTAGTACAAAACCACTAGCAGCCCCTGCAATTGCTGCAGACAGTTTAACCGTGAAGGTCTGTAAAGAGAAGGCAACCCCTTCGGCACGTTGCCCCGTTGTAAATGTCCCATACTCTATGCAGTCCACAGTAAAAAGTCCAATCATAAAGGTTGGCAGTTGACCAATTCCTTTTATTGCTGTAAAAATATGAACTAATACAATATTGTTATATCCAATCAAGTAAAATAAGATGGATGCTATAATGGATGCTAAAAAACCGCCAATAAAAATTTTCTTCTTTCCAAATCTTTTAATCAGTGGTGGTAAAACAAACGGAACAAGTAACATTGGAATCATATTCGCAATCGTAAGTGTTGAAATATATCTTTGACTTCCTAAATTATAGATTGCAAAATAATTAATGGATACTGCCGAAGTATTAGTTAAGCTTGAAATAATAATGGCTGAATAGAAGATTAATAGATATTTGTTTTGCCCAATAAACTGGACAATTCTTTTTAAACTAAGTGCTTCTTTACGTTGATAAACGATTCGTTCTTTTGCAAAAAAACCTACAGGCAACATAAAAATCAGTGCCATCATACTTAATAATACTACGGTACCCACCCATTCAATTCTAAGTACCATTGGCATCACAAACAATGAGATAACAACAGAGCCTATACCGGCTCCAATCCTCCCAATAGAAATTAATTGCACACGTTCATCAGAATTATTTGTCATCACAGTCGCTAAAGCAAAAATTGGAACATCACTTATCGTGTAGATAATTCCCCAAATAATATAGGTAACATACGCATATATTAATGTATTTAAGCCTCCATCTCCTACTTTCATAAATAACAACAAGGTCGCCAATGGCATTAAAAAGATAACGAGTTTGACCCATGGAATGAATTTCCCACGCTTTAAATTAGCTTTATCTACTATTACCCCCATAATTGGATCATTAACTGCATCAAATAATCTTGCAATTAAAAACATTGTCCCCACTGCGGAAGCTGATAAGCCTACAATATCAGTGTAAAATAACATTAAAAATTGAAATACTAAAAAATATATTATATTCTGACCTACGAAATAACCACCATAGGCTAATCGTTCAAACTTTGAAGTTAAAAACATACTCTGACTCATTCTTGATCCCCTTTCATTCAGCTACTAATATAGTTTCACTAAATGCAACATGTTATTTATCATAATTTATCATTTTGACAGATAATATTGGGAACTTCAACCCTAAATCTGTGTAAACTTCATATATATGAGGTAGCTTCTTCTTTATTACCTCACAAGTCACAGAAAAATAAAAATACTCAAAATATTATATCATATAATTTTTATTGTTATTAGTGCGAAGATTATATCCTTTTCATTGTAGGGAATAAAAAAAGCCATTTCAAAAGTGAAATGACTGATATCTATTTAGCCTTCTAAAATAGAAACAAAGACGTTTGGACGATGTTTACCTCTGTCTCAATAGCACACTATTTAGATCCGTTTAAATTTAAGTGGATTGCAAAATTTTCAATTCGTTTAAAGACTCTTTTTTTGTGCCAAAAAAATTCTATCTTCAAATTTGCTACCTTTCTCTATAAAATAATTAACACTTATCTAATCTCTTCAATTTCCTAATATTAAATAACCTGTAGTATATAACCTAGTCTTGTGTCTATTCGGTTTTACAATTTTGGAAAGTATACACATACAAATTCTAGAATTATTTAGGCTTCTACCCTTTCTTGTGATTCTAAACTTAATTCTGAACCTAAATCTAACTTAGCGTGAATCGGTTTCGTTTGAATAAATGAAACTTTTTCAGCTGTTACCTCTACAACTCGTAATGTCTTGTAATTTGGAATCTCATATACCTTATGTACAAGTCGACCTTTAATTCCAATGATTGCACCTTTTCCACAGTATTCTACTACTGATTTAGCAATTCCTTCCCATAAATTTATGTTAATGAAATCCGTGTCATATTCTCCAGTCGATGAATTTTTAAATGACCTAGCAATTGCTAATGTTACCGTTGTTACTTTTTTTCCTTCTTGTGTTTCAATTAATTCTGGATTACGTACAACTCGACCTACTAATACCACATTGTTTAACATATAATACCTACTCCTTTATTGGATAAATCATTTGATGTGCGCACCATTTCATTATATCTATTTTCTGTTTTTATGCTAATTGATTAAGTATAGTTAAGCGAGTAAAAACAATATGGATTTTTTATTGATTTTAACACTTTTGAACGAAAATGAATCATATAAGTAACATAACGACGAGGCATTTGTATCTTATATGATTCATTTAGAGAATTTTTTTATTTTTTTAAACAAATTAACTCTTTGTCAGTTTTTAGTTCATTTTGTGGTATCCTTGTAGGATTTTTTTAGCATTATTTGTAATAAAATAAGTCTACATTACCTACCCTAATAAAAGAAAACGCATTCGACTAAAAACACTCAAAAGTACACAAAAAAGACACATCGTCTTGTCGAATTTTGATATAATTTGTTTGTATTCATGAACACCCCCCCCCGTTCATGCAATACATTCCTTTCATTATTGTTTTTCATTCCATTTTTAATTTTTTACATCCCCTCATCAAACAAACGTATTGGGTTATAGCCTTTGCAAACTTTTTTTGCAAGGTCTCAATACAACCTTATACTATTCCCCTCTCAAAGAGAACTGATGCCCCCCATCAGTTCTCTTTTTTTATTTTCAAATATTTAAAAAGAGCAAATCCAAGATTAAAAATGGATTTGCTCTTTTTTTTCTCCTATTATCCTACGCAATTATTATTTTTTAGGTAATAATTTAATCACACTCACACGATCTGGTACAAAATATTCTTTCGCTATTTTTTCTAATTCAGAAACAGTTAATTCTTCAAGAATTTCTAAAATCGTAAATAATTGAACACCGTTAAATGCGTATTGTGTGAATTGGTTTGCTATAAATTCAACTGAATTCAAGGCACTCAAGAAACGCCCTACTTTTTTATTTTTAATGCGATTAAACTCAGTTTCTTCAATTTTAATTGTTGCAATTTTGTTAATTTGCTCTTTTAAACTAGTTGCTAATTCATCTGGATATCTTGTATCGCCACCAATAATTGAAAAACCAAATGATAAATCAAAGTTTGTTTCATAGGTGAAACTTTCATTCACATACCCTTTATCGATCATGTCTTCATAGTATTTTGAACTACTACCAAACATTAAATCAAATATCATATCGGTTGCTAACTCATATTTTAATAATTCTTTACCGTCTCGGTTCGTCACGATATCTTTTATCCCAACTAAAACTTTAGGTGTTCCAACCTCCATTTCAATTGTACTTTCAGATGTGACAACCGTATTAGGTTCCTCTGGATATTGTCGGGGAATCGAATCCGCTGGTTTATACTCTTTGGATGCTTGATTATCTCTAACTAGTTTCATTGTTTCTTCTACATCTAGGTCACCAACAACAAATAATAGCATGTTAGAGGGATGATAAAACGTTTGATAACATTCGTATAGCAATTCAGCTGTTATTGGTTGAATTGACTCAACTGTTCCTGCTATATCAATTTTTACAGGATGGTTGTGAAATAAGTTATTTATAATACCAAAATAAACTTTAAAATCAGGATTGTCATCATACATATTAATTTCTTGTGCGATGATTCCCTTTTCTTTTTCAACGGTTTCTTTTGTAAAGTAAGGACTTTGAACAAAATCAATTAATGTTGTTAAGTTTTCCTGCAGTTCACTCGTACAAGAAAATAAATAGGCTGTTCTTGTAAATGAGGTAAAGGCATTAGAAGAAGCACTATGTGATGAAAACTTTTCAAACACATCATAGTCCTGTTTTTCAAATAATTTATGTTCTAAGAAATGAGCAATCCCATCCGGTACTCGTTTCATTTCTTGTTGCCCAAGGGGAACAAATTCATTATCAATCGAACCATACTTAGTTGTAAACGTAGCAAATGATTTATTAAATCCTTTTTTCGGTAACATATAAACTTCTAAACCATTTTCTAATTTTTCATAGTATAGTGTTTCTTGAAGTTGTGAGAATTCTTTTTTCTCCATTAGATGCTCACCTCTTTTCCAGTTAAGAAGAAGATCGTATCCTCTTCGATTTTTTTAGCAACCGCTAAAATATCTTCACGGCTTACCCCTTGTACTAAATCAACCCATTCAGTTACAGTCATATCTTTTCCAAGAACCGTATTTAGGGCAACATGCGCCATCATACCGGATGCATTATCCATTGATTCTAGCTTTGAATTAATTAATGATTTTTTAGCTAGCTCTATTTCCTTATCTGTAAAGACATTGTTTTTCATATCATCTAATTGTTGTTTAATAATATCTAACGCCTTTTGATAATTCTTTGTTTCAATTCCTGAATACACATACATAACACCTTTATAATTATCAAGACGCGTTCCACAATAGTAACAGAGTGAAGCTTTTTCGCGAACGTTCATAAACAGTTTAGAATGGGCATATCCTCCAAACATCCCATTAAAAATAAGTAAGGGGATATAGTCGGGGTCTCCAACTCTAACATGAGTACGGTATCCAATATTTAATTTTCCTTGAGTAATCGATTGAACTTCTTGTTCTACCACTAATTTTTCAATTACTTTTTCTTCTTTATCGATTACATTTACTATTTTATTTTCACGATTTAATTTTAAATGTTCTTTAAATGTTTGATAGACTTGCTCATGGTCAATATCACCCACGACACTAATTAACATTTCATCTTGATTTAACATGGATTCATAGGTGTGATATAAATCCGATGAAGATAATTTTTCTAAATCATCAATGTATCCAACAGAATTAATACTAAATTTTTCGTCTTTACACATCATTTCAATCATTTTATGCATGGCGTAAGTCATTTTATCATCATAAATAGATTCTATATATTCTTTTAATAATCGCTTTTCAATGTCTACGATTTGACTTTTAAATTCTTTATTTTCAACAAGTGGATTTAATAAGACTTCCTTAAGTAACTCAACCCCTTGCACTAATAAAGATTCTTCATGATTTAAAAACTTTTCATTGGCCATTGATAAATAGAATTTAATATTGTGCGTTTGACCTTTCTTTTCCACGTTTACTGAAAGTGAAGCTCCATATAATGATTCTAAATACGTATTTAAATCTTTTTTAGATGGATATTTCTCACTTCCTGAACGCAAAACATATGGTAATAAAGAACGATTTGTTACCGTTTCACGACTAATTTCTGTTTGAAAAGTAATACATATTAAATTTGTTTTAAACTTATCACTTTTTACTGTCGTTAAGTTATAACCTAAATCATTAAATTGACGTACTTCCATTAGTTTCACCACCTCATAAAATCTAACATATATTATATGCAACATCTGAATCCTCATGACAAAATTACATGAGAAATTACATATAGATTAAAATTTCTTATTTTTTAACTAGTTATATTATAATTTACTAAATTTTAACTGTAAATAAACTTTTACTTTTTTCGTTTCAATAGAAAAAAATCATCCTTTCGGATGATCTCTTTTATTAAGCTAATTCTAATGCAATTTCCATCATTTTTGTGAATGTATTTTGACGCTCTTCAGCTGTCGTTGCTTCATGCGTCACTAATGAATCAGAAACTGTTAAGATACATAAGGCATTTACACCTGCTTTTGCAGCATTCATGTATAAGGCAGCCGCTTCCATCTCAACACCCATTATTCCCATATCAGCCCATTTCTTCCAAGCATTTGGTTGTGCATCATAGAAAATATCTGATGATAAGATGTTCCCAACTTTTACTTCTGTTCCTTTTTCTTTTGCAATATTAACCGCTTTACTTAATAAATCCCAAGATGCAATCGCTGAGAATGTCCCTGGTAATTCATATTGAGAAGCAAAATTAGAATTAGTTGAAGCTCCCATTCCAATAATGACATCGCGAATTTTAACGTCTTCTTGGAAAGATCCACATGATCCGATTCGGATTAAATTTTTAACACCATAAAAATGAATTAATTCGTATGAATAAATTCCAATTGAAGGCATTCCCATTCCTGTTCCCATAACTGAGATTTTCTTTCCATTATACGTTCCTGTGTATCCAAACATATTACGAACTGTATTAAACTCAACAACGTCTGTTAAGAAATTCTCTGCAATATATTTTGCACGTAATGGATCTCCTGGTAATAAAATTGTTTCTGCGATTACGCCTTGTTCTGATACGCCAATATGTGGTGTAGGGATTGCCATAATATTCACTCCTTATATCTTATTTAAATTAGTATGCTGTTGTATTTTCTTTTCCTTGAACTAAAGAAACACCACCTGATGTTCCAATACGGTTTGCACCTGCTTCTACCATCACGTTCATATCTTGTGCACTACGAACGCCACCTGATGCTTTAACACCGATATTTGCTCCAACTGTTTTGCGCATAAGAGCAACATCTTCTGCCGTTGCACCACCTGTTGAGAATCCTGTTGAAGTCTTAACAAAGTTTGCTCCTGCTTTAACAGACGCCTCACAAGCTTTAACTTTTTCTTCATCTGTTAATAAACATGTTTCAATAATAACTTTTACTAATACGCCATTTGCAGCATCAACAACCGCTTTGATATCTTCGTAAACAAGCTCGAAGTTTCCATCTTTTGCAGCACCTACATTAATTACCATGTCAATTTCAGTTGCACCAGCTTCAATTGCACATTTTGTTTCAAATGCTTTTACTTCCTTTAATGTAGCCCCTAAAGGGAATCCGATAACTGTACACGTTTTTACATCTGTCCCTTTTAACTCATTGGCACATAATGAAACCCAAGTCGGATTAACGCATACTGATGCGAAATCAAATTGTTTTGCCTCTTTACATAATTGTAAAATTTGCTCTTTTGTCGTATCTGGTTTTAAAACAGTATGATCGATTAATTTATTAACTAACATCTGTAACCCTCCTGTTGAAAATATTATCTGGTTACTTGACCTTTATTATTATAACAAAAAAACAGGAACGTTATTTCTTATCTCTCATTAAAATGGATAATAATTTAGTTCATATTTTCTTTTTTTGCTAATAAAAGCATTTACTTGATCGATAACCACTTTAATTTTACCAAATAACCCATCAAATTTAAATCATTTCTTCCGATACATTTGAAAGTTATCACTTGTATTTCCAAATTTACTGAGGATTTTTTAATTTCATCAAATAAGCGATAACTGTTTTGAAAATAATGAACACCGGGAAAGCAAGTAAAATACCTTGAAAACCAAAGAGAGTCCCCGCCACTAACATTAAAATCATAACGAATATTGGATGAAGATCTAAATTACGTCCTATGATAAAGGGCTGTAAAATATTAGCTTCAATAAACTGCAAGATTAAAATAATGATGACGACTGTGATTACTTTCTTCCACGACATAGATAAGGCAAAAAACACAACCGGTATCGCCCCAATAATAGGACCAATAAACGGAATAAAATCTGTAAATCCAATTAAGACGCCAAATAAAAGTGAATATTTCATTCCAGCAAACATAAATAAGACAGTTCCAATTAACGATAAGGAAATCATAATTAAGAAAAGCCCTCTTAAATACGATCCCAAGGAATCATCTAATAATGACCCTAAAGAAACAGCGTGGTGACGATATCGTTTAGGAACTAATTTAATACACCCCTGCGTGATTCTTTCATAATCCTTTAAAAAATAGAACAATGCAATCGGAATGATAATGATGGACACAAATGATCCAATGATTGAAGATAAAAAATTAAAAACAAATGTCACAATATTTTGAACATTCTCACTGATATTTACCATAATCTGATCATATTGAACGCTAAATGTTTCATACAAATTCAAATCGAACTTTATGTCTAAAATTAAGAGTTGTTCTTGAATTGCAACAATATAGATCGGAAAATTAATGACCAAGTCTCTAATCTGAGAAATGATGGTTGGTAAAAACCATGAGATTATCACATAAAGTCCCCCAAAAACAAGGACATAAAATAACAAGACTGAAAGAATTCGTGGCAGTTTAAAGGAATCAATTTTGGATATGAGCGGATGAATGAGATAGGCTAGAATAAAGGCAATTAAAAATGGAATCAAGCAGTGCCATAAATCACTTAATAAATTCATCCAAATCAGTGATGTTTTAGAAAATAAAAATAATATCGTTAGTAAGATCAAGACCACAATGGCATACATTAAAAACTTTATCAACTTCGCATAATACTTAAAAAAGTCATCCATTTTAACAACCCCTCCTTCTCTAATATCTTTATATTATAAGTGTAAACTTTTTAATTATTCATAGATAGTCTAATAATCTATTTCTTTGATTGTTTGTATAACTGACTACCTCTTTTCCTTCTCTACAAATAAAAAAAGATTGCAACAGGTGATACCGTTACAATCTTTTACTAACTTATTTCGTTAACTGTAATTTAATACTTGGTAAGACACTTATATTAACTAGTCGAATCACAAATACAATTGCTTGTGAAATGAATAAAGCCAGATACGGCCCTAATACAAAGTGAACATAATACGTCATAATAAACGTAAGAATAGCAGTAGCTGTTACATATGCATATTTAAAAATAGTTCGGGTAGGCAACGTCACAACATCTCCGATCAAGAAAACAGCACAGAAAACAAGACTTCCATTTATAAATTGTAAGGGTAAAATCCAAAGTTCAAATCCGGCCCCTTGATGATATGAGATAGCTAGCAAACTATAAATGAGGAGAAATACCCCACTTACTTTAAAATCAATGACCTGACGTTTTATTAAAAATAATCCCGAGATGACTAAGGGAACAATGAGATTAAAACTTAAACTACTTTCATACAGCCCAAATAATATCGTTTTAAATGAATAATACTTTAATAGAAAATCTTCCTGAGTAAATAATAATGGACCATTTACACTCACACTAAAAGGTGCACTTAAAACACTTGGTGCTTGATAAATTCCTAACTTATTATTACTAATTAGGATTGCCAATACTCCGATTATATAACCAATTAAAACAGGATGTATCGCGTAATAACTATAACCGATTTTTGTATTTTGACTACATAATACAATCGCGAGTGTCCCAATCAACAAAGCGCTCATTGGAACATCAAATGAAAGCGTCAAAAGAAAAATCAAAGTAAAGGCGAGGGCCGGTCTTCCTGCCATCACTTTAATCAACTGGAATAACGATTTAAATCGTACTCCTTTTAAATAAGCGAGCCCCAAATCCACGCAGATTGCTAAGACTGTAATCACTAAGATTTTATTTCCATGATCTTTTATTATACGATAGGCAATCTCTTTTCCAAATCCACCAATTGTAGAATAATAACCAAATTCCATCAATAGACCCACGATTATTAATGGAACCGTCACCATTAAAATATGTTTTACTTGTTTTTCACCGTATGCTTTCGTCTTTGATCGACGATTAAAAATAGTTGCAATTTGTTGTTTCATATCCTTCATTCTTTATACTTCTCCCTGCCATTATTCTCTATCCT
>JBOFCV010000124.1:0-6094 GCA_051646305.1 Turicibacter sp. | reverse complement strand
TAATAAGACCACTATTCATCACGTTAGCCCCAATTTTGAACGGTTTATTTGTAATCATGGCCTCCATGATATATGAAGCATACTCATGCGTACGTTTATGTTCAAGGTGATGATTATTAACGATTTCATCACGTAAGTTTTCCCAATGTTTAATTTGTTCAACACAGCGTCGTGGGTATTCATCCAGTGGGATATTGAATTTTTCAATTAACTCAGGATACTTTTCTTTAATAAAGTAAGGAAGATATTCCGCATTATGCTCACTTGATTCTGTTACATAGTATCCAAATCGTTTCATCATCTCTAAGCGGATCATATCATCGTGTTTCGTTGTGAGTTCACTTGCTTTTTCTTTAATCGTTGGATATAAATCCGTTCCATTTGATGTAATTTCAAGCAACCAAGCCATGTGATTAATTCCGGCAATTTTATATGAGACATTATCGTAAGCTAAATCCAACTCGTTTAATAATGTGCTCGCACACACTTGAACACTATGGCAAAGACCAATTGTTTTGATTTTTGTTCCCTTTAAAATGGCAAGGGTGATGATACTCATTGGATTTGTATAGTTAAGTAACCAAGCATCCGGACAAACTTCCTCCATGATTTTGCAATAGTCAAGCATAACAGGAATCGTACGTAATCCACGGAAGATACCACCAATTCCGAGTGTATCTGCAATCGTTTGGCGAAGTCCGTATTTTTTAGGAATTTCAAAATCTGTCACGGTGCACGGCTCATAGCCGCCAACTTGAATCGCGTTAATAACAAAATCAGCATCTCTAAATGCTTCGCGTGCATCTGTATATGAAACAATAGTGGCACGATTCTGGTTACAATTTGAATTGATATTGCTAAGCATTTTTTCAGATTCAGCTAAACGCTTTGGATCAATATCATATAAGGCGATATGTGCATCTTGTAAACTTGGTGTTAACATGCAATCACCTAAAACATTTTTGGCAAAGACTGTACTTCCTGCTCCTAAAAAAGCAATTTTTGTCATTTGTGAAGCCCCCTATTAGTTGATATATTTACTCTTTTAATTATAATGAAAACGCATCATAAAAAAATGGTTTCATGATTAGCGAACATGGTATAATGATGACAATGAGTTAATGTTTTTGGTATTTAATTGATAATGACTAGTGATTATGGTGACCGGGGGGAAGAAAATGAAAGAACGTCTAGTAGATGTGAATCTTAAACAAGAGGGGAGTCTTAACTATGATTTGAGTGTTTGTTACTATGGGGAAGAAATATGCGAATCGGGTCATCGTTTTGGACCCGCTATTAGAACTGAATATTTGATTCATTATGTTGTTTCGGGGAAGGGGAAATATTTTATTGGAGATAAGCAGTATGAGGTGAGTGCTAAACAGGGATTTTTAATTCATCCGCAGGAGATGACGGTGTACGAAGCTGATAAAGAGGATCCCTGGCATTATCTTTGGATTGGATTTAAAGGAACACGTGCTTTGCGGTTGTTAGAACAGGCAAATCTCTCACAGCGATCCCCTGTTTTTACTTATGATAAAGATATGTTATTAATTGACATTCATCAAAGTTTATTAAAAGTAGAGATGTTTGATTTAGGTAAAGATAGCCTAATTCTTGGCTACCTATATCAATGGCTTGGTATCTTAATTGGTGCAAATGGCCATCAACGCGATCCGCAAAAAACGATGGCAACGCAAGATGTTTATTTTAAAGAAGCCGTGATTTATATTCATCAAAATTATCATAAGGAGATAAGTGTGATGACTATATCTGACTACTTAGGTATCGATCGAAGTTATTTATATCAAATATTTAAAAAGCAGACGCATTTATCGCCAAGCGATTTTTTGATTGACTATCGATTAACCAAAGCTTGCGAATTATTAAAAATAACCGACTTACCGATCAACCAAATAGCAGAATCAGTGGGCTATAAAGATCCATTAACATTTTCTAAGATGTTTAAAAAACGAATGAATAAGTCCCCCCTTTATTTTAGACGAGAAGAGTTTGGTTCCTTGCTATCTTAAAAATGTAGACATATCTATAAATTTGTTGAAATATACTATTAGTAGCGGGATTTACAAATTGGAGGGGGTTAGGTGAACGTATTAATTATTTATGATAGTAAATATGGAACAACCAAACGAGCAGCCCAGATATTAGCTCAAATCATTGACAATAGTAAAGTGATTAGTATCGATACGTTTGACGAAACAGATAAAAATTATGATGTGATTATTTTAGGAACTCGGGTTTATCAGGATAAAGTCAGTGTGAAAATGTTAGAATTTGTACAAGCACATGAGGCGTGGTTGAAAACTAAATTAGTATTTGCTTATGTGATGATGCTAGAAGGGGATTCAGGGGCAAAATATCTGAAACCAATAAAAGACATTTTAGGGGAGTCGCTTATTAGTATGAAATCGTTTGGCGGCCAGCTCATTCTTGAAAAGTTAGATGAAATGGATTATAAAGCCATTAAAAAGCAATTAGATGAGATGGGGATTCCACTGAAAAATATTAATATGATGAATGAGGAAGAGATAAAAAAACATGGCAAGGAGATTAATGAAAAAATACATCAACTCCGAGAAAGTAGACTAGATGATGAGTTGATTATTGCTTTAGCCGAAACGTATTTAAGACAACACCGATTATGTATGGTAGCAGGTCATGAGTCCGGGCGTATTTGGCAAAAACAGTTTGATTATGTGTATGATAATTATCGGTTGTATTTGATTGCTCACCCAGAAAATGCACTGCCCGCTCATTGGCAATCTTTAAATGTTTCCATGTTAATCTTTAATCCCCAAGAGCTAACGGTATTAAAATCTAATATGCAAATTAAAGGGCGTATCAAAATGTTGTCTCGAATTGAAAAAGAATATCAGAAGATTTTATTTTTATGTGGGGGAAGTCAACAGCAAAATAGTAAGAATCCTCTCGTGATGTATCAAGTAACATTAATTGAAATTGAATTAACTTATCCAGGGTTTTTAGAATATGGGATGGAGGCAACGCAGGTCATTATGTATCAATAATTAAATTATAGAAAACGCTTTTTTAAAAATGAGTAGGAATTAATGTTGAAAATAATCGAAAAATAATGTATATATGTAGGTATTACATGTTTTTAAAAATAGGATAAACAAAAAAATGCTGTATTAGATTTTTAATTCGGGCTTTGTCTGTGTAAATGTAAGGATGAGCCGCTAAATCAATACATTCAAATCAAAACCTTCGAAGAAGACTATATCTGTTCATTTGAACGAAGTAACCCATCAATAAAATCTAAAAAATCTTGTTATCCTTATTGTGGGTAAAATAATTTATCTTAAATGAATTGCATTACTTTCTAAAACGTAAGGATGAGCCACTAGATCAAGACATTCAAATCAAATCTTTCAAAGAAGACTGTATCGCTTGATTTGAACAAAGTAACCCAATAATAAAAATTAAAAGAAAAAATAAATACCGGTTGAAGTTTTATAGAAGAGATCCCGTAAGGGACACCGAAGGAGTCGCACTCTCAGGTACTTGGTACACCAAGTGAGGACTGTAAAATGGACGGAACTCTGGAGAGACCCATTAAATTGGGCGCCGAAGGGGCAAGGCAAATTCTTAGCTCAATCTCTCAGGCAAAAGGACAGGGACATAGACATTTTTAGGGTGCTTTTTTAAGGTACGCTATTTTATCTCATGACCAATCCAGAGCCAAATCAATTTTTTGATTTGGCTCTTTGTATATCGATTTCTTTGAGGTTTTTACTAAACTCATTAAAAGAGATCTTTTACGCGTCTAAAAACTCTTCCAAACTTTCAACCGGTATAAGCTAAAGGAGCTGTTGTTATGGATTGGATTAATACATTAGACGCAATAAATAGTTTTGTATGGGGGCCACCACTGCTGATGTTATTAGTAGGGACAGGAATCTTGTTAACGTTTAGATTAGGTGGCATTCAGTTATTAAAATTACCCCTTGCCTTTAAATTAATTTTTAAAGCAGATAATGTGGGTAAAGGTGATATAAGTTCTTTTGCTGCACTTTGTACCGCACTTGCAGCAACGGTTGGGACAGGAAATATTATCGGGGTCGCAACTGCGCTTGCAGCGGGAGGACCTGGTTCGCTATTTTGGATGTGGATTGCTGCCTTCTTTGGAATGGCAACAAAATATGCCGAAGGTGTTCTTGCCATTAAATACCGCGAGGTAGATGAGTATGGTGAGTACAGTGGAGGTCCTATGTATTATATTATGAATGGGATGGGAGCAAAATTTAAACCGCTTGCTGTCTTCTTTGCTTTTAGTGGGATATTAGTTGCTGTGTTTGGGATTGGGACATTCACACAAGTCAATGCCATTGCAACAAGCATCAATGGGACACTTGGAATTAATGAAAAAATTATCGGAATAGTTTTAGCTATTATGGTCGGTGTTATTGTTTTCGGTGGGATTAAAAATATTTCAAAAGTAGCAGAAAAAGTGGTGCCTAGCATGGCGTCTTTATATATTTTAATATGTCTGATTATTTTAGTTTCAAATTATCAAATGATCCCAGGTATCTTGGCCCAAATTTTTGAAAGTGCCTTGACGCCAACAGCTGCATTTGGAGGATTTATGGGGGCAAGTGTTAGTATGGCGATTCGTAACGGAATTGCGCGTGGTGTTTTCTCAAATGAATCAGGTTTAGGAAGTGCTCCTATTGCTGCCGCTGCCGCTAAATGTGAATGGCCAGCTGAACAAGGTCTTATTTCAATGACAGGAACGTTTATCGATAGTTTGATAATCTGTACGTTAACAGGATTAAGCTTACTTGTGACAGGTGTTTGGAGTACACCGGGTATTCAAGGAGCCGCAATGACACAAGCTGCTTTTAATTCGGTTTTACCGTCAATCGGTTCAATCGAACTTGGATCATTACTATTAATGCTGTGCTTATCATTATTTGCTTTCACAACAATCCTTGGTTGGTGTTACTACGGTGAACGTTGCTTTGAATTTTTATTTGGAACAACGGGGATAAATGGGTATCGTATGTTTTTTGTGTTAATGGTTGGTTTAGGGGCATTTTTACAATTAGAAGCTGTCTGGCTATTAGCTGATATTGTAAATGGTTTGATGGCGCTCCCTAACTTACTTGCATTACTTGCCTTAAGTAGTGTGGTTGTATCGGAAACAAAACGCTACTTTAAACATTTAGATTCATTAAAATAATGATCATTAAAGCAAAAAAACTCGTACCCAATATACCATTGAAATGGTGTATGGTTATGAGTTTTTTTGTTCATTTTATGTTAGATATAATACTTTTTGGCCTGTTATTTTAAAAAAACAATGAATGGAACTTGATAAAACGAATAAAAATGTAGCGCATTGTTTTGACAAAGGGTGAAATTTTATTAGCATTTTATTTGATATCTAATTTAAATTAACGTAAAATAGTCCAGTGTATTTATAAGAAAATGCTAAAATCAGAATATAATGGGGGAAATACCATGATGAAACGATGTTGTCACTAATCTTTTTGTGAGAATAATGCAAACAAACTTGAGACGCATTAGGTATAAGTTTGTTAGAGTTGGAAAAAATAATCAAAAACAGATGGTTTGATTGTTAAGATAAAATAGGAGGGTTATTTAAATGAGTAATTCATTTTTTTCTGATTTTTTATATTTAACAGATATAAAAACAGTGTTATTTATCGCTATATTAATTGGTTTGTTTTTTGTAATGAATCTGTTACAGAAAAAGAAAGTTAGTTTCTCGAAACGAATGATTTTTGCTACACTTATTGGATTAGGATTAGGACTAATTATTCAATTAGTTGGTGGATTTCCAGAGGCACCTATGGAGGTTCCTTTCATAAACGAAATAAATAAATGGTACGGATTAGTTGCTTATGGGTTCATGGATTTGTTGAAAATGTTAGTTGTTCCACTGGTTTTTGTTTCAATTATTCGTGTTATTATTAACATGCAAGACAGTGCTAACTTAGGTCGATTAACAGGAAAAACATTAGGAACTTTAATCGGAACAACGGCGATTGCTGCGGTTGTTGGAATTTTAGTTGCTAACTTGTTTAAGCTT
>JBOFCV010000064.1:0-7118 GCA_051646305.1 Turicibacter sp. | reverse complement strand
GTGGATCATTAATATGATCAGAGAATGCGGGTGCAACTGTTAATCCGAATTCGCGTTGTACTAATTCAAGAATTGAAGCACCTTCAGTGGCATGATATTCTTCAACCACAGTTGCCCATTTTAAAGGATCTACAATATTTGGTGCATAAGAGAACTTATGGATATGATTCCATACGTCTTGTGATTGATAAACTTGAGGTAAGAACTCAGGTTTTGGTACTAATGTATTACCAAGTCCTGGTACGTGAGGTGGGTAATACTCGTGGAACGTATCTGTATAAACCCAATAGAACCACTCAGGATTTTCAAGAATTAATTCACTTTCAACTGAGTTTGTTCTAGGAATAATGTCAATCATAACTTTCATATCTAAAATATGGCAAGCTTCAACGAACGCTTGGAACTCTTCTTCAACCGTCATTTCATGATCCGTAATTGTATCTTTTAAGCTTGGATCTAATTGGAAGAAGTTGCAAACTCCGTAAGGAGATCCTAATTCACCTTTTTTATCTTTTAAAGAGAATTTAGAAATAGGTAACATGTAAACAGTATTAACACCCATTTTTTTAAGTAATGGCAATAAAGCTAATGATTTAACAGAAGTCCCCGTTTCTTTTAAACCATAAATATTTTTTTCTTCTAAGTCCCCGCTACGATCGTGATCCCAAGATGTAGACGTACGAACCATCATAGAATAAACAACCGCTTGTTTAATCCAATCTCCACCCAGATAGTCAGCACGATCGATCACTGTTTCATTAATTTTACTTAATGATTGATTATAGTTAACCGCTTTATCAGCTTTTGGTAAAATATATGACTCAATCACAGAAGAGTAGAAGTTATATGGATTCACCATTAATTCTCCCCAACTCGTGTGTACCATTTCTTCCCCAGAATAGTCCCACGCATTCCATAAATCAGGAATCACATAGTTAAAAACTTCTTTTTCATTGTTCTTCTTTTTTAGAATATTTAGTAACTGTACTAATTTACTCTTATCCGTTGTTGTGCTAACCATCTCTATTCCTCCTGTCTTGTGCTTTTATAAAATTAATTATAGCATTGATTAAATTAAAAAAGTACAAATATAAGCACTTTCATATGATGTTGTAACCGATTACCCTTGTGAAAATATCGAGACTAAACCTTGTAAAAATGATCATTTTTAAGATATCTCTTAAATGAATGACTAAAAAAGGAAAAATAGTTCAAAACTATAAAAAGACGACTATATTTTTGAGGTGATAGATTTGGGATCTTTTGAATTATTATTTAACTTTTACAAAACATATCAACCCGTAACAAAACAGCGCCTCAAAGAGTTTAAAAACCATGCACATACAATACCCGATTCATTTTTAAAGAAAGAAGCTTTAAAAAGTATTAACGGTAAAACGTTTCACTGTTATGGCGCTTCTTTTTATGCGAACTTAGTGCAACCTGAACAGGTCACTTCATTTTTGACTTTTGTGACAGCCTATCAAACGATTAGTGATTACCTGGATAATTTAATTGATCAAACCACTATTATTAATGAAACAAATTTTTTGCGCCTTCATCAGTGTATGATTGATATTTTTAAATTAACACCGAAGCTTCCTAATTACTATCAATACCAAGTGCAGCAAAATGATGACGGTTATTTAAATCATTTGGTGCGCCAAAGTCAGGCGGTACTCAAAACAATCCCACAGTATGAAAAATATTCATCTGAATTTTTACGACTCGCTTATCTGTACATTGATTTACAGGTTTTCAAACATTTGAAAGTTTCACAGCGAGAGCTTAAGTTACAAGCGTGGCACGAGACAAATAAACACCTAGCCCCTGATTTATCCTGGTATGAATTTGGAGCGGCTAGTGGATCAACACTTGGCATTTTTTCTTTATTAGCATACGCCATGAATCAAACACAGTATCAAGTGAAACCACTTGAGGTCTATCATAGCTTTTTTCCCTCGATTCAACTCTTACATATTATGTTAGACTATTTTATCGACTTAGAAGAAGATATTACAGATAAAGAATTAAACTTCTTTGCGTATTATGAAAGTGTAGATGACGGTGTTAGTCAGTTAGTAGAACAATATAAACAAGCCAATATAAGTGCAACAAAGCTTCCTAATCGTTTATTTCATCATACCATCAATGATGGCTTATTTGCCCTGTATCTAGCCGAAGGTGTTATAAAAAGTGATGAGATAAAAAAATATAAAAAACAAATTTTAAATCAGTTAAATTTCCGTGCAAAGTTTTTGTATCACAATGCTTACTTTGTCTTAAAGCGATACAGAAAAGAAAAAGGATAAAGAAAAGCAAAAGACTTATTCACCGATTCAACGGGAATAAGTCTTTTGCTTTTCAATGGCGATGATAAAAGGGGCATCGCCTTTTTGATTAAGAAACCGATATTCTAAAACACTTACACTTTTTTGTTCAAATGTTGATAGATGTTCTAGTAAGAAATTTTTCTCAAGTTTTCCTTTTGCGTGACCGTGATAAATAACCAGAATGATGACGCCATTCACTTGAAGTAAATCTAAGATGTCATGAATGGCTTGAAGCGTTGTTTCACCTTCCGTTGTGACTAGGTGATCACTTCCTGGTAAATAACCTAAATTAAAAATAGCTGCACTTATAAGTCCGTCGCAAGACTTAGGGAGATAGTGTTTGACATGTTGATGTCCATCATGAATTAAAGTGGCTTGTTTGATATTTAACTCATCTAAGCGCGCTTGGGTATTTCTAATGGCACTTTCTTGCACATCGAAACTATAAACATGTCCATTTTCCCCCACAAGTTGCGCTAAATAGATCGTATCATAGCCATTTCCAGCGGTTGCATCAATCACAACATCACCTTTTTTCACTACTTGCCTGAGTAGTGTCTTAGAGTAGGGTAGAATTCGTTCTAAAATCATACGTGGCTCCTTTGAAATCTAGTTTGCTAGAATAAGTTTCTGGATGGGACGTGATGAGGGGGACCCTCATATAAACGTCCTTGATAGGTGTTTCTTGTTTTTAAGCAATCATCAATCGCATTTAAAACTTCCCATTTTTTTAAACTCCACATCGGACCTACAAGTTCTTCACGAACCGCATCCCCCGTGACACGATGGATAATCATTTCTTTTGGTAAAACTTCTAATTGGTCCACAACTAAATTAACATAGTCATCTTTTTCCATGAGCTCTAAACGCCCTTGATTTAACATCTTATGCATCGGTGTATTTTCTATCACATGAAGTAAGTGAATTTTTATACCTTGCACATCAAGTTGACCAACTGCTTTTGCAGTTTCAAACATCATGTCGCGTGTTTCACCAGGTAATCCATTAATAATATGAACAATGACTTCGATATTGTGTTGTCTTAATTTTTTTACGCCTTCAACAAATGTGGCATAATCGTGACCTCTATTGATTAATTTCCCAGTTTCATCATGCATCGATTGAAGTCCGAGTTCGACCCATAAATTAACACGTTGATTTAATTCACCTAAGTATGCCACGACATCATCAGGCAAACAATCAGGACGTGTTGCAATCGATAATCCGACTATATTTGGATCACATTCTAGGACGGCTTCATATTTTCGTTTTAGCACTTCAACAGGCGCATGGGTATTTGAGAAGGCTTGGAAATAACCAATATACGCTGCCTCGGGCCATTTTTGATGCATCATTTCACGAACTGAATTAAATTGTACTTTTAATTCATCTTCAGGATTCCCGGCGAAATCCCCACTTCCATTTGTACTACAAAATGTACATCCGCCATACTTGACTGTTCCATCAATATTTGGGCATGTAAACCCTGCATTAATCATAACTTTGAAAATTTTTTGATGAAATCTTTCACGTAAATGATAATTCCATGTGTGATAACGTTTATCTGCATAACTATAAGGAAAAGGATTCTCCATAGTTTTTGTCCTCCTTTATATAAAGGTAGAAGCCAAGGCCTTACCTCATTTGTATCTTTTGTTAGATGTCTTTAAATTATTTTAACACAGATGAGGTAAAGTACGCATCTTATATCCTTTTTGAATGAAATTAATGAAAATATGTTGTAATTTATGAAAGATTTGATATAATTTTTCTATAATAATGAATGGAATAACTGTGAAGAGGATTAGTAATGAGTCATATTTGTTTAAGAGAGCGAATGGTTGGTGTGAATTCGTACAAATAGCTTGTGAACTCACCTCAGAGTTGCATATGCGAAACGTTTAATTAGTGTATGCCGTTAGCTTGCGTTAAAAGTATTGAGAGGTACAAAATTGACTTTTTTGATTTTGTGCAACTAAGGTGGTACCGCGTTTATAACGTCCTTAGGAATTATTCTAGGGATTTTTTTTATGCCCTTGAATAGTAAAAAGTTTAAAAGGGTGACTTTTATCTGTCACAAATGCGCATGAAAATATGACAAGGAGGAATTAAAATGTCTTTTAATCACATTCAAATCGAAAAAAAATGGCAAAATTATTGGCTAGACAATAAAACATTTAAAACATCAGAGGATACATCTAAACCGAAGTTTTATGCATTAGATATGTTCCCATATCCTTCAGGATCAGGACTTCATGTTGGACATCCAGAAGGATATACAGCAACAGATATCGTGTCTCGTATGAAACGCATGCAAGGTCATCGCGTTTTACATCCAATGGGATGGGATGCGTTTGGATTACCTGCTGAGCAATATGCGCTAGATACAGGAAATGATCCACGTGATTTTACGGATATTAACATCAATACATTCCGTAATCAAATTCAATCATTAGGGTTTTCATATGATTGGGATAAAGAATTAAATACAACAGACCCAAGTTATTATAAATGGACACAATGGATTTTTGTTCAATTATACAACATGGGACTTGCTGAAATTCGCCAAATCGAAGTGAACTGGTGTGAAAACTTAGGAACAGTTTTAGCGAATGAAGAAGTTTTAAATGTCAATGGGAAAATGGTTTCTGAACGTGGAGAACATCCGGTTATTAAAAAACCAATGAAGCAATGGGTATTAAAAATTACACATTATGCAGAACGTTTATTACAAGACTTAGATGGACTTGACTGGCCAGAAAGTTTAAAAGAAATGCAACGTAACTGGATTGGAAAAAGTGAAGGAGCTTTAATTAACTTTAAAGTAGATGGTCGTGACGCTTCATTTGATGTATTTACCACTCGTCCTGATACAGCATTTGGTGTCACTTATGTGGTATTGGCACCTGAGCATCCATTAGTAAATGAAATTACAACTGACGCATGCAGTGCAGATGTTATCGCTTATCAAGAAGCTTCAAAAGCTAAGTCTGACTTAGAGCGTACAGAATTAAATAAAGTAAAATCAGGTGTAGCAACAGGAGCTTATGCCATCCACCCACTGACGAATGAATTAGTTCCAATTTGGATTGGGGACTATGTATTAGCAAGTTACGGAACAGGAGCTGTTATGGCAGTGCCTGCCCATGATGAACGTGATTTTGAATTTGCGAAAAAATACGATTTAGCTATTAAAGCCATTATTGATGCGGATGTAACAGAAGGTGCATTTACTGGAGATGGTAAACATATTGAATCTGACTTCATTAACGGAATGAATAATGCTGATGCTAAAACGGCTATGATCAATTGGTTAGAAGAAAATGGATGTGGCGCTCGTAAAATTAATTATAAATTACGTGACTGGTTATTCTCACGTCAACGTTATTGGGGAGAGCCATTCCCAGTGATTCATTGGGAAGATGGTCAAATTTCAGTTGTTGATGAAGAGCAATTACCATTGTTATTACCAGTCATTGATAATATCAAACCAAGTGGGACAGGAGAATCACCACTTGCCAATGTATCAGAGTGGTTAGAAGTTGTACGCGAAGATGGTGTTAAAGGTCGTCGTGAAACAAATACAATGCCACAATGGGCAGGTAGCTGCTGGTATTATGTTGGATATATTTTAAAACAAGATCAAGGTTATGTTGGGTTAAATACAGAAGAAGCTAAAACCTTATTAAATGACTGGTTACCGGTTGATTTATATATTGGGGGAGCAGAGCATGCGGTATTACATTTACTTTACGCTCGTTTCTGGCACAAAGTTTTATTTGATTTAGGTTTAGTTCCAACAAATGAACCATTCCAACGTTTGTATAACCAAGGAATGATCTTAGGTGAGAACAATGAAAAAATGTCTAAATCAAAAGGGAATGTTGTAAACCCTGATGATGTTGTTGCATCTCATGGAGCAGATACCTTACGCTTATATGAAATGTTTATGGGACCACTTGATGCTGCGATTGCTTGGTCAACAGATGGATTAGATGGATCACGTCGTTTCTTAGACCGTGTTTGGCGTTTGTTTGTGGATGCAGAAGGTACGACATTATCAGAAAAAATTGTTGAAACTAACGATGGTAAATTAGATAAGGTCTATCATGAAACGGTTAAGAAAGTAACAGAAGACTATGAAAAATTAGGATTCAATACAGCTATTGCTCAAATGATGATCTTTATTAATGAGGCTTATAAAGCACCAAGTATTCCACGTGAGTATGCAGAAGGGTTATTAAAATTATTAAATCCAATTGCGCCTCATATGACGGAAGAAATCTGGTCAATTGGTGGACATACTGAAACGATTACGTATGCACAATGGCCAACATACGATGAATCGAAATTAGTATCAGATACAATCACAGTCATTGCCCAAGTTAATGGGAAATTACGTGCGCGTATTGAAGTTTTAGCAACTATTTCAAAAGATGAAATGCAAGCTTTAGCGATGAACCATGAAAATGTTAAAGCCTTCATTGAAGGAAAAGAAATAGTTAAAGTTATTGTAGTTCCAGGGAAATTAGTAAACATCGTTGTAAAATAATGAATTAAAGTGATAGGTCTGTTTCAAATCGTTGAGATAGAGTCCATAAAAAAGGAGCATGAGAGATTTAAAAATCCCTCATGCTCCTTTTCAGTTATAGGCTATATTAGGTTTTAAAAGATAAGACACAACAACCAATTATCATCTACAACTTTATTTTTGTTTTAATATATGTGTTGTAATGTAATGAGCAACGCCACTTTCTTTATTTGATTTTGTTAAGACATTAGCAA
>JBOFCV010000046.1:0-10414 GCA_051646305.1 Turicibacter sp. | reverse complement strand
TAGTAAGGGGGCGCCTCTACGACTTCATTGTAAACGATATTATTTATTCACCAACACCATTTGACAAAGAGCCATATTAATACAGATCTTCCTCTGGAAATTTGGTAATAACAAAAAAAACCTAACCAGTAATCTGAGTTAGGATTTTTTTGAAAGTAAAAAATTTATTTTGTAAAATAACGGTTTAGTAACCCTAAGAATGCTTTTCCGTGACGAGCTTCATCTTTACACATTTCATGTACTGTGTCATGAATTGCATCTAAATTTAATTCTTTCGCACGAGTAGCTAATTGTTTTTTCCCATTAGTAGCACCATACTCAGCCTCAACACGAGCTTCTAAATTAGCTTTAGTATCAGCAACAAGTACTTCTCCTAATAATTCAGCAAATTTAGCAGCATGTTCTGCTTCTTCAAATGCAATACGTTTGTAAGCTTCTGCAACTTCTGGATGTCCTTCACGGTCAGCTTGACGTGACATTGCTAAGTACATTCCAACTTCCGTACATTCTCCAATAAAGTTTGCACGTAATCCTTCAACGATTTCAGCATCTACACCTTTTGCAACACCAATACGGTGCTCATCAGCCCAAACACGTTCTCCTGCAAGCTCTTCGAATTTATCAGCACCTACTTTACAGATTGGACAAAGTTCTGGAGCTGTTTCCCCTTCATGAATATGACCACATACTAAACATACAAATTTCTTCATTTTATTCCCTCCACATTTCTTTGATTAAGGTCAGACAATAAATCTATGCCTTCCCTTATCTATCTTAAGCTTATTTTATACACTCATTACATATTCCTTTAAATGACATTTCTGTACTAAGTACTTTAACGCCACATTCGGATTCAACCATGCTATTAACATTATTTAACCCTTCGATAAACAAATCAGTGACTTTTCCACATTCTATACATAGGAAGTGATAGTGGTCACTTAAAGTTCCATCATAGCGATCAGGATGTCCTGCCATACTCACTTTTTGAATCAAGTTATGATCAGCTAATTGAGCTAAATTTCGATAAACAGTTCCTAGGCTAAGATTAGGATTATCTTTTTTTAGTGTTTCATAAATCAAATCCGCTGTCGGATGAACCGGATTATCTTTAATGAAATTCAAAATCATTTCTCTTTGTTTAGAATACTTCATACGTTCACCTTGCTATCTAAAAATTTATTTTGTAAAGTAACGGTTTAATAACCCTAGGAAAGCTTTTCCGTGACGTGCTTCATCTTTACACATCTCATGTACTGTATCATGAATTGCATCTAAATTCAATTCTTTCGCACGTGTTGCTAATATTTTTTTTCCATTAGTTGCCCCATATTCCGCTTCAACTCGTGCTTCAAGATTTGCTTTTGTATCAGCAACTACCACTTCACCTAAAAGTTCAGCAAATTTAGCAGCATGTTCTGCCTCTTCAAACGCAATACGAGTGTAAGCTTCTGCCACTTCTGGATATCCTTCGCGATCAGCTTGACGAGCCATTGCTAAATACATCCCAACTTCTGTACATTCTCCAATAAAGTTTGCACGTAGCCCTTCGACAATTTCAGCATCTACTCCTTGTGCAGCGCCAATACGGTGCTCATCAGCCCATACTAATTCAGAAGCTAGTTCATTAAATTTGTCAGCACCCACTTTACAAATTGGACACTCATTTGGTGCCATTTCCCCTTCATGAACATGACCACAGATAATACATACAAATTTTTTCATATTTTTTCCCTCCATTATATATCACATTTTGGGTGATATCACGCTATCATTTAATTTAAAGAACATATTATCAAAAACAATAATCATTACTACTTATTAAGTATATGCTATTCTATTAAAAATGTCAACTGAGTTATATCTTATTTGTTTTTATTATATAACAGATAGACCGTCTTTATCGCTAGACAAAACACAGGGTATTATGTTTGTTTCATTCATCATCTTTTAAGTCAATCATTCTTTAATTTATTACGTTAAAATACCAAAAAAGCAGAAAAAATTGTGTTCATTCTTTTCTGCTTTTCATTTATTTAATTGTTTTGGATTGAGAGTCAATCAGACGTCGTTTAGCTTCTCGTGGCAATTGTTTAATTTGAAACTCCCGCTTGCAAGCTTCACTTCGTGTTTCAAAGACTTCCGTATATCTAAGTACCACTGGACGACGTGTCCGTGTGTACTTAGCCCCAAGTTTTGAATGGTTATGTTGATGAACTCGTTTGTCTGGATCAGTTGCATACCCAGTATATAAAGTTCCATCCACACATTCCACGATATAAATATAATGTCTTTTCTCCATGACTCTCTATCCTTATTTTAAATTATTGGTAAGCTTTTTGAACCTTCATCTTCTTACCTTTAATTGTTTTTTCTTTTAACCCATCGACAACGATCCAGCCTTTACCATTTAAGATATCTATGTAAGTGACGTTATCTTGAATATCAATAATCCCAATATCATCACCACAGACATTATCAATCGATGTAATGGCACCAACAAAATCTAAGGCACGAAGTTTTTTCTTTTTCCCACCATTAATATATAACTTCATAATTTCACGGTTAACGTCTGCTGTTTTTTCTAGTTTTATGCTTGGTTTTTCATTTAGTTTCGTACGGAAAGCTTCTTCTGCTGCATCAACCTCATCAGCAGTTGGTACTTCACATAACGGTAAATCAAATCCAATGTAATCTTGAATTTGACCTAATAATTTTTTCTCAAATGGATTGGCAAACGTGATGGCTTTTCCTTTTTTCCCTGCACGTCCCGCACGTCCAATACGATGGACGAATGAATCTTTTTCCCCAGGTAAATCATAGTTAACAACATGTGTTACGCCACTCACATCAATTCCACGTGCGGCAACATCTGTTGCAACTAAATAAGAGAATTTTCCTAATTTAAAGTTTTTCATTGTTTCAAAACGATCACGTTGCTCAAGACCACCGTGAAGGCGCTCAATTGGGAATCCATTGCGTTTCAACCCACTATATAAAGCATCTACTGCTTCTTTTGTTGAACAAAAAATCATACAGCGTTCAGGGATCTCAACTGTTAATAGATCAATTAATGTTTGGAATTTTTCTTGTTCCATGACACGATATAGGGCATGTTCAACCATATCCGTTGATATACTTGGTGATTCAATTTCAATTTCTAAAGGAGATGACATATATTTTTGACTTAATCGTTTAATTTCATGTGGTAATGTTGCTGAGAACAACATCGTTTGACGATCATTTGGCGTTTCACGAATAATATCTTCTACGACTTCAATGAACCCCATTTTTAACATTTCATCGGCTTCATCAAGAACTAAACATTTAACTTTATCTAAATCTAATGTTCCACGTTCAAGATGGTCAGCCACACGTCCCGGTGTCCCTACGACGATATGTGTTTTTAATTTCAATTCACGTGCTTGTTCTTTAAATGGAGATTTACCATAAACAGCCGCTACTTTTAAACGTTTGAAGCGTCCGATATTTGAAATTTCTTCTTTGACCTGTAACGCTAATTCACGTGTTGGCGTTAAGACAAGGACTTGCGGTTTATTTTCATCCCAATCGATCATTTCACATAATGGAATTCCAAACGATGCAGTTTTTCCACTACCTGTTTTCGATTGAACTAATACATCTTGACCTGATAAAACGGCAGGAATTGCTTTTTCTTGAACCTCGGTTGCTTCATCGTAACCTAATCCACTTAATGATTTTAATATTTCTTCACCTAGTTGTAACTCGTTAAATGTTGTCATCTTCATACCTCTTTGGCTTTCTAGTATCTATCTATTGTAACCCTAAATCTTATTTTTAGCAACAAAACAAAAAAGTATGTGACGATCATTTAGGAAAAAATACCCATAATCTGTCATATACTTTACTTTATTGTTTAATTTCAATCTTCATCTGCTACCCATGCCTACCCTTTAAATATTTGAATGTAGTGACTCTCATTACATTAACTAAATTTATTAACCCACTTGCCTCTCATTCACGTGATAAGCACTTTCCTTAGTAACATCCAAACAATGTGCTCAATCATTTCAAATGAAGTCTAGAATAAGGTAGGTCGTTGTCGCATAAGCATATATTCCTTGGAGATATTTGGCACACTCATTTTTTTTACTTTGTGACTTTCTTTTATTTACACCTATTAAAAACTAAATATCATAATTAAATAAATCACCTGTAAAATTGCAAATAATGGCACAAACAATTTGAAATACCAATGCTTTGTTTTATGTCTAAACGCAAGCATACCACACCACATGCCAACACCTCCAAAACAAAACGCTGTGCACAAAAGCGTTTTTTCACTAATTCTCCATTTTTTCTTAATTGATTTTTGCTTATCGCTGTACATTAAATAACAACTATAAACATTCCAAATTATAAAACCTATGGCTAACACCATCATGGCACCTCCTTTCGTTTAACAAGAAAATTTTCACGTAGGCAATAGCACTAACGCAATCAAAAAAAAATCCCCTATTTTCTATAATTATACCTGTATTGTCTTAATTTTTCTTCATCGAAAATTAAAAGTTTCCCCTGATTTTTAACTGATTGGCTTTATTCTTTTATCACATCTGCAAAATTTGCAGACGTCATGTCTAATAACTCGTTTGGATTCAATTGAATCTGTATTCCAATCTTTCCTCCGCTAACAATTATATTTTGCTTTTGGTAAGCACACTCGGAAACAAATGTTGGAAACAACTTTTTCATCCCAATAGGTGAACAGCCTCCACGAATATAACCCGTCTCACTGAACAACTCCCCTACTGGCAATAATTCTATTTTCTTTTCACTCGTCAATCTAGCAGCTTTTTTAAAATCAAGTTCTGCTAAAACTGGAATGATGAATACATAATTTTTCTTACTTCCCGCTACTGTTATGAGTGTTTTATAAACATCGTTTGGATTTTGATTTATTTTATCAGCAACACTTAATCCGTCAATTTTTGCATCACTAGCATCATAGGTTAAAACTTGATACTTTACCTTTTTTGCATCTAATTGTCTCATTGCATTTGTTTTAGCGAACGCCATTTTATCGCCTTCTTTTCAAATTTTATGTATATTTACAGATTGACTTTACCTTCCGATAAATAGGACATGTTTTCTATTTTTTCTTTCCAGTCTAACGTCAACTAAGTCACTTATCATTTTTATTTTTCTGCTAAGAAGATTTGACTCTAAGTAAGTAATAAGCACTGCTTTTGTACCTTTTATGGTCCAAACCTTTATTGTTATTCAATTTATTGACATCTTCATTACCTGGTAAACATTTACCAACAGCACTACCTTTGATGATCAGTTTCTTCTTTCCTTAAGAAGTTTATTTTCTTAGACTTCTCCGTTAATAACAAACTATTTTGTTAATAACTAGTTGGCCATTTTAAGTTAATCTTTTCAAAATACAAGGTTTACATGGGTTTAAACTAGAAGAAAAACCTATAACACTTATACTAAAGCTAACAGGTTAAATCTCGAGCGCTTGTTGTCCCCTGGAAAAATTATTATTATATATTCCAGTCGAAAATACAGGCATTTTTTTATCATTTTTCATAGACACCGTGAAGAGTTCTTCTTGCACATTTAGATAACTTTGCGAGGTTACCCTTCGATAGCTACCGTCAGACATTAAAATTCTTGTTTTAGCCGTATCGCTAAGGTAAGCCTTTAAAATTTCTTTTATTGTCTGTTTTATCATTCTATCTTCCACAATACACATTGTTTCAATTCGTTTACTTAAATTCCGATCCATCCAATCAGCGCTCGATAAATAAATATGCTCATTGCCATTGGCATAAAAATAACATACCCGACTATGCTCAAGATAACGACCCACAACACTTCTGACTGTAATATTATCACTTATATTTTTTATACCTGGCTTTAACACACAAACACCTCGAACGACCAACTCAATTTGTACGCCTGCAATCGACGCTTTGTATAGTTCTATAATAATTTCACGATCCGTAATTGAATTCATCTTAGCAATTATCTGGGCTGGTTTCCCCTGGTTGGCAAATTCAGCCTCTCTTTGAATTAATTTAATTAACTTTTTTCTTAAATCTAGTGGTGCAGTCGTTAATTTATTCATTTCCTTTAATTTTAAACGTCCGGATAGCATATCAAACAAGGCGCTAGTATCTTCTCCATATTCTTGATTAGATGTCATAAGCCCCATATCTGTATAAGTATGTGCGGTAACCTCATTATAATTACCGGTTCCTATATGAACGTAGTGTCTAATGTCACTCTCTTCTTTTCTAACGACCAGCGATATTTTCGAATGGGTTTTCAATCCAACAACACCATAAATCACATGGCATCCTGCTTGTTCTAACTGTCTGGCCCACTGAATATTATTTTCCTCATCAAATCTAGCTTTTAATTCAACCAAAACAGTGACTTGCTTTCCGGTTTTTGCTGCCCGTGATAAAGCATGAACAAGAGGTGAATTTACACTTACACGATACAAGGTTTGTTTAATGGCCAATACATTTGGATCCGCTACAGCAGATTCAATAAAATTCATCACATGACTAAATGAATGATAAGGATGATGTAAAAATATATCTTTCTTTTTTAAAACCTCAAAGATATCCTCATGTTCTAACTCTTGTATAGGCTGATTTACGTTCACTTCATATCGGTAATTATCAAATGATGTTAGATCAGCTAGATTATGTAAGAATGATAAATCGATTGGTCCTTTTATTTGATAAACATTTGTATGATTAATTTCAAGTTTGTCCATTAATGTTTCAAGAAGAAATGAATTCATTCCTCTCTCAATTTCTAACCTCACGCATTCTCCGAATCTGCGTTTATCTAAATACTTTTGAATTGTTCCAAATAAATCCTCTGTCCCTTCCTCATCAAGTAAACTGTTCGCATTTCGTGTCACTCGATAACAACTGCATGCTAGGATATGGTGACTAGTAAATATATCTGATAATTTTTCTTTGATAAGATTTTCAAGTAAAATAAATTTTTTTTCTTTTCTCTTTGGAAGTTCGACCAAACGACTAAGGAAAGTTGGGACCTGAAGGGTTGCAAAAATAGGCTCATGGTGTTTATCAGAATTTTTTTTTTCCATTAACATAATTGCAATATTTAATGTTTTATTTGAAACAAGTGGAAATGGTGTTGCTGGAGTAATAATCATTGGGCTAAGAATGGGAAATATATGCTGTTTATAATAATCCTCTAATCCAACTTGAATGGACTGGGGGAGTTGTCTATATTCATTGATTTGAATTCCAATCGGCTGTAATAACTCTTGCAATTTATCATAGCAAACATAAGCTTTTTTATACAGCTCACCTGCACAGTCTAGGCTAAAATTAATTTGTTCGCTTGGTCTTAACCCCGAGATATCCGTTTTAACGTAAGAAACCTCATCTATACTATATAGCGAACCAATTCTCACCATAAAAAACTCATCTAAATTTGAACTAAAGATGGATAAAAAACGAACTCTCTCTAGCAATGGATTTTGTTCATCTTCTACTTCTTCTAAAACCCGTCTATTAAATTGTAGCCAACTCAACTCTCGATTCAAGTAGTTTTCATAAGCACTCAAGTCTATTGTCATCTTTTATCCCCCCTTCTACTTTACACATCTATGCTCAATAAACCTCAATCCATCCAATCTCCTAAGAACTGGATAAAACCGGTCATTATTCACCTATACTCAAACAAAAATACGTATTCATGACCTAGATGTTTAGGATATATCAAACAAATCCCTCCATTAGTCACCCTTATTATACCAAAAATATATGTTTTTCTTGTTAATAATGATATAAACAGATGAAGTATTCTTAGCATTTTTTTGTGATAAATCATAATTTAAATTAGTAACTTCCGTAGGAGTAGTACTCTTGAGCTTAAAAAATAGTTGACATCATCGATAGGGATTTTAAATATATTTCCACACCTATCATTCTACTATCAATCCATCTAGGTAAATCGGTAATTTTCACATTCTTAGGATCATATTTTCGCCAAAATTCAAATGTGAAAAGATATCCAAACAATTATTTTCAGACATGCATTTTATGGGATATAAACTACCTAAAAATGGGACTATATCAAACTGATACAGTCCCATTTTCTATTTAAAAACTCTCTATTAACTGGCTATTTTATATCATCCCTTTTTAAAAAGACACTTGATATGGAGTCTGTCAATAACTATTTCTCCTCACCTTTTACAATGACTAAATAACTAATGATACAACCAAGTAGTGTTCCTACAGCCCAAATAACTTTAATCCATTCATTCATTTTAGCTAGAGGCATAATATTTAACACGATAATTGAAAATGCTATAAAAATAATACCTAATAAATGTTTCTTTTTTTGTTTTAGATATAACCATATAAGTAAGACTAACGCTATTAGGTAGATCCCCATCTGTATTTTTCCCATAAAGCTCCACCTCATCTGTTTTCTTACTTATTCCTAATTATCCAGTTAATTACTTTTTCATTTTCTTCTGGATGAGTTGAGGTATTTGCAACTGCCAATATTTTATCTAACATTTGATAATCTAAACTTTCAAAGTTTTCATTCTCTTTTAGTTTAATACCATACACGTCCTGATCTTCAGCATTTCTAATAAGTTGATTGTCATTAAGGCATTCAAAGTCAATTCCCTCATACGAAGAGAGAGGCTTAAACATTCCCTGTTCGTAAAAGTAATCAAAATCAACTTCATTTAATACGATAACATCTAATTCCCCCGCTGCAACTTGTAAAATAAATTTCTGATAGTAAGTCGATGTTAATGGATCTAAACTCTCTTTAATATTATCAAGTGTGTACAATAATACTTTTGCACTTTCACGTTTCCCAGGGTTCTCTAAAGCAACTTCAGTTAATTTTTTTTCAAACACATCAAAAGCTCCATAGTCGTTGCTATATCCACCTAGCAGTGTGAGATTATACACATAGTTTAGCGACGTATAATGATTAAACATTGAATAGCCACTATAAATAATAACAATCAATGTTATCAAAATGTGATAACGATAATATTCCCAAATATACTCTTTTTTCTGGGTTTTATTTATCGATTTAAAATCTACTTTTTTTTCTGCCATCCCTCTTCACCTCATATAAAACGCTTTTTTATTAGTTTATCATTAAACTAGACATATTTCGAGTTATATCAGGAATTAATTAGGTAAATATCAATTTTTCTCTAAAAATAGATACTGTGAATCATATAAATGTTTATATAGTCCATTTTTTGCTAATAGTTCGCTATGCGTTCCCTTTTCAGCAATTGCACCATTTGCAATATACATGATTTGATTAGCATTTTGGATGGTTGAAAGGCGATGCGCAATAATGAAAGAAGTGCGGCCTTTCAAAAGTTGAGCAAGTCCTTCCTGTAATAAAACTTCTGTCTGTGTATCAATAGATGATGTTGCTTCATCTAAAATAAGAACTTTAGGGTTAGCAAGCAGCGCTCGAGCAAATGAAATAAGTTGTCTTTGCCCTTGGGATAAACGACTGCCTCGTTCATTGACCTCTGTTTGGTAGCCTAGTTCAAGTTCAGTAATAAAATCGTGTGCGCGTACCACCTTGGCTGCTTCAATCACATCTTCATCACTAGCATCTAACTTTCCATAGCGAATATTATCTAAAATAGTCCCAGAGAAAATAAAAGTATCTTGTAACATAACCCCCATTTGTTTTCTAAGCGAATGCAAGGTTACTTGACTTATATCAATATTATCTATTAAAATACTTCCGTGATTTACATTATAAAATCGACTTAACAAGCTCACAATAGTAGACTTCCCAGCTCCCGTAGGACCAACTAATGCGACTGTATTTCCTTGTTCAACTTTAAAGCTAACATCTTGTAAGATAACTTTTTCTTCATCATATTGGAACGTTACCTTGTCAAATGTAACATCACCACGAATAGATGGCATTTCTATTGCATCAGGTGTATCTAATATACTTGGTTCTTCATCCATTGTTTCAAATATTCGTTCTAAATAGGCCATTGCAGTGATAATAGAGTTATAGAAATTTCCAATATTTACGATAGGTGTCCAAAAACGCCAAACATAACCGATAAATGCGATGAGAACTCCGACTTGAATGGAATCAGTAAACATCATAATACCAACAAAATAAATAGCGCTTACTGTTCCGACTGAAATAATGTCAATGGCTGGCCATAATAAAAAGTTTAATTTGACAGATTTCATCCAGGCATCCCGGTATTGTGAACCTACCTCCCGAAATATCTCTGTATTTTCTGCCTCTCTAGCAAATGACTGCGTCACTTTTATCCCACTAATACTCTCATGAATATATGCGTTAAAGTTGGATTGTTTAGCACTAACTCGTTGATAGGCTTTAC
>JBOFCV010000041.1:0-17341 GCA_051646305.1 Turicibacter sp. | reverse complement strand
GCTACTCGTGATAGTTAAGCTTTATAGATAGCAATAGATTACAACGTTCTTTTTTATGGTAGTAAAAATGTTAGTCTATGTAAATTTTAGAACTTTAAAATTTTTACATAGACTATAAGATATCTTGCTAGCCTCTAGCATTTAAGCTATATGGGTTGCCAAATCATACTTGTTCAGTTACATGGTAGTAAAAAGTCGTGCTAAATTTTTAAACAACAAAAAATTAGTACGACTAACATATAGTCCTACTATAAATTTTATAAGTACGAAAAATTTAGTAGGACTTATATATTAAATTGATAAGGTTAAATTTGGACACCGTCATCATTACTCCCCCCTCTTGTAAGTCGGTTATCAAACCTTTTTAAAAGTTCACCTATCCATTTAATAGTAGCCTCAAGTAAAAGAGACGCTGTCAAATTTTTTGACAGCGTCTCTTTTTTGAGAGAAAAAATAATGTTAAACATCTTCACTTCTCACGCAAGATAAAATGATATTCAGCTATTATAGGTATAGGAATTTCTATACAGTAAATCCTATTAATAGTTAATTTTATGATAAAGGAAGTGACGTATTATGGGGCAAAAGGTAAGTGTCATTGGCGCGGGAATTGGTGGATTAGCTACTGCCCTTAGGTTGTTAAAAGCAGGATATGACGTCACTGTATTTGAAAAAGAAGAAGATGTAGGGGGTAAAGTAAATCAAATAAAGAGTCAAGAAGGGTACACATTTGATATGAATGCTACGGTTTTATTATTGCCCCAACCGTTTTATGAATTATTTCAAGATATAGGATTAGATTTATCAAACTATATGGATGTCACTTTGATTGAACCCAATTATCGCGTCTTTTTTGAAGCGGGTGATGCAGTTGATTTCAATACAAATTTAGCTAAGTTAGTGCCTATGTTAGAAGAAAATTTTAAAGAAGATAGTGTTGGCTATTTAAATTGGTTACAAGATGTTTATCAAAAATATTTACTCATAAATGATTCTTTTTTAACACAAAGTTTCGAAGCGCCACTTGATTTTTTTAATCCAAAAACACTCAAAGACGTTATAAAATCAAAGCCATTTAAAAGTACGTATGACTATATTTCACATTTTGTAAAAGATGAAAGGTTACGTCAATTTTTATGTTTTCAAACCATGTATATCGGAATGAATCCTTACCAAAGTTCAAATGTTTATACCGTGCTTCCAGGCGTAACACAAGCCTATGGGCTGTATTATATCAAAGGTGGGATGTATACCTTTGTAAAAACATTAAAACAACTCATTAAAGAGATGGGAGGAACCATTCACACGAATCACTTAGTCACTCAAATAGTAATTGAAAAAAAGCAGGTGAAAGGTCTAGCAGTAAATGGGCAACTGATTGAGTCAGACTTAATCATTGCCAATGCAGATGTCCCTTATGTCAATCATGAATTATTAAATAAACCGATCAACCATCAGTATGATTTATCCTGTTCAACCTATATTTTGTATATGGGGGTAAATAAGAAACTCCCGCAGTTAACTGTGCACAATATTTACTTAGGTCCTAACTTTGAAAAAAATATATCAGCACCGTTTATTGGAAATATTCCAACCCAACCTTCTTTTTATATTTATTCTCCCAGTCAACTAGATGACACGATGGCTCCACCAGGGTGTGAATGTCTAAGTGTTACAATTAGGGTTCCTAACTTAACGTATAAAGATTGTTTATGGGACGCTAAAACAAAGGATAAATTGAAACAAAAAATCTATGTCATGTTAAATAAAATATTACAGATAGAAGATATTCAGTCAATCATTGAGTTTCAGTCTGAGTTAACCCCAGTTGATCTGTTAGAAAAATTTAACGCCTATAAGGGCTGTGCATTTGGTGTTAATCATAACTTGCTTCAAACAAATTATTTTAGACCGCATCATAAAAGTGATGAGATAACAGGACTTTACTATGTGGGTGCTTCAACACATCCGGGAACAGGGATTTCCCTTGTTTTAAACAGCGCTAAACTACTTGTAAGTGAGTTGATAAGTCATAATTAGAATAATTCCTACATATATTTATCAAGACGACACTTTAATTATGCTAATATATGGTAAAAATAAAAGTTGTTGTGATATACTAAAAAGTGATACTAACTCAAAACACCGTGCCAACAAAATTTTAAAAAGGGGGGCTTTTTATGTTAAGAAGTGAAGTTCTAAAAATAGTAGAGTTCGCGACCGAAGAACTAAAGAAACCAATTTTAATGCGTTACACCGTAGCAATAGACATGAAGGTAAGCATGCCATATGATCAAGAGGCATTAAGTTTTATTGAAACAATAAAAAGTTTGCCAGAAACGTTGCAAAGTGTTGAGTTGTATTATGAAATTTCAGATGTAAGATTAACTCATCTGAATCGTCAAATGATCTATATAAAGGTCGATCATGAACCTTATTTTACTTTAGTTATGGATGACGATTTAGAATTATTCTTTACCTTTATCCGATTATTTAAAAATTATGAGACGCATGTAGAGTCATATGAGCAAATCGTAACACACGGCATGTTAGCCAGTATATTAAATAAGTATGAATTAATCAGATCCAATAAAGAGTCGTTTAGCGAGGTTAGCAAAGGTTAAACCACATTTAAATATAAATTCAAGCAGTTAATGTTATTAAGGTAACTGAAGAATTAATCTTCGTTTTAATTTGATAAGAAAATAAAGTAAGTATAAATTTTTAGAAAATAGAGAATATCTTCTCTGTAAAAGGGGATATAAGATATTTTCTTTTCATTTTTCTATAAAAAATAAGAAATATTGAAATATTTTATAAATTTTGGAACATTATACAAAGTGATATCGTCTAATTCTATGTAACAAGATAAATGAGGGATTAAAATAGCTTTATAAAAATAAAGTATTTAATTTATCTTTATCGATGAAAAATGAAATTGAGATCATACAGGAGGAATAAAAAATGAAAAAATTTAAATTATTATTAGTAGCATTATTAGCTGTTGTTGTGACAACTGCCTGTTCAAGTGCTCCAAAAGAAGAAGCAGTAAACGATGAAGGAAAATTACAAGCAGCTCATGAAGCTGTAAAATCAGCATTAGGAGAAAATTATTTACCAGCTATGGCAGTTGAAGCGCAACAACTTGAAGAAATTTTTGGTGTTAAAGCAGCTGATGTTAAACAATTTATCGCAGAGATGCCAATGATTTCTATGCATCCAGATATTTTTATCGGAATTGAAGCAGTGGATGGAAAAGCCGATGAAGTAGAAGCTGCCTTAGTAAAATATCAAGAGTATTTAATTAATGATTCAATGCAATATCCTTCTAATTTAGCTAAAGTAAAAGCAACTGAAGTGATTAAAATTAGAAATCATGTTTTCTTAGTGATGGTTGGAGCAATCAACGAAAACATGGATGCAACAGAGGCAGAAGCAGAAACTTTTGCTAAAGAAGAAAACAAAAAAGCAGTTGATGCAATTAAAGCAACTTTCGGAGAATAATATTAAAATAGGTCAAGGCTTTGCCTTGACCTTGTTTTTATAATTTTAGGTGAAAGTTAAAAGCATTTTTTCACCTGTTTATTTAAGGTAGGGATGTCTATGGTTTTTAGTAGCATATTATTTATGTTTAAATTTTTACCCCTCGCGTTTTTGATTTATTATCTCATGCCATTCAAATTTAAAAACTTAACCATCTTAATTTTAAGTTTACTTTTCTATTCGTGGGGAGAGCCTAAATATATTTTAATTATGTTTGCCTCTATTTTTGTTGATTATTTCATCTCACGAAATATTGAGAAATATCGCGAACAAAAAAATATCACCAAACTATTATTATTAGTTTCCATCTGCTTTAATTTAGGGATGTTAATGTTCTTCAAATATACAAATTTCTTTATTGAAAATATGAATGCAATAGTTGGGACGTCATTTGAATTTTTAAAATTAACCTTGCCGCTTGGTATTAGTTTTTATACGTTCCAAACGATGTCTTATACGATTGATGTCTATTTAGGAAAGGTAAAAGCTGAAAAAAATATAATTAATTTTGGAGCGTTTGTTTGCCTGTTTCCCCAATTAATTGCTGGACCTATTGTAAAGTATTCAGATATCAATGAAGAACTTAAAAGTCGAAAAATTAATTTATCTCAAATTGATGATGGCGTGCGACTCTTTATTATGGGAGTTGCAAGTAAAGTATTGATTGCTAACAGTATTGGATTGCTTTGGGATCAAGTGTTGGATTTAGGTTTTGAAAATGTATCAACCCCTTTAGCCTATATGGGATTACTGGCTTTTGCGCTTCAAATATATTTTGATTTCAGTGGGTACTCGTTAATGGCAATTGGCCTTGGTAAGATGCTTGGGTTTAATTTCCCTCAAAACTTTAATTATCCGTACGTTTCAACAAGTGTAACTGAGTTTTGGCGACGTTGGCATATGACGCTTGGCTCTTGGTTTAGAGAATATGTCTACATTCCCTTAGGTGGAAATCGCTGTTCGCCACTTAGAAATTACTTTAACTTATTTGCCGTTTGGTTTTTAACTGGATTTTGGCACGGTGCTAATTGGAACTTTATTTTATGGGGACTTTACTTCCTTGTTTTATTAGTCATTGAAAAAAAATTCTTACTAAAGTATTTGAAAAAAAGTAAAATCATCTCAAGAATTTATTTAATAGTCGCGGTGTTCTTTAGCTGGGGATTATTTGCCCTCACTGATTTTGAGATCATGTCGTTACTGTTTAATAAGTTATTTTCATTTACGAGTGGAACAGATTATTTATTTTATCTAAGAAATTATGGGGTAACCTTTATTGCAGCCTTTTTCTTTGCTACACCAGCACTTAAAAATTGGTATGAAAAAAATCAAGAGAAACGTGTCTTAATAACGTGTGGATTAGCTATCTTATTAGTTGTTTCAGTTGCTTATTTAGTAGATGCTAGTTATAACCCGTTTTTATATTTTAGATTTTAGGAGGGCAAAATCATGAAAAAAATAGTTAAGTATCCAACTCTTGTATTCTTTGCTCTTTTTATTATCTGTTTTTCAGTTCTAGATTTGATTTATCCGACCCAAACTTTTTCAGAAACAGAAAATAGAACACTTGCCCAAAAACCAGGTTTTACAGTTGAAAAACTATTTAATGGACAATTTACAACCGAGTTTGAAAGTTATACAAATGACCAATTTGTTGGGCGTGATGAGTGGATTAGTCTAAAATCGATGTCAGAACGTGCTTTGTTAAAAATAATGAATAATAACATTGTTTATGGAAATGATGGTTATCTCTTTGATTTAACTATTGAATTAGATGAAGAACGCGTAACTAAAAACTTAACCTATCTTCGTGAATTTTTAGAGATGTATCAAGCAGAAAATGTGTGGGTAGGAATGATTCCAAGCTCATCAAGTATCTTAACTGATAAATTACCAAAAGGCTTCCCAGGTATTAATGAACTAGCACTCATTAACCAAATTGAAACGTTCACAACGGATAGTCAATTGATTGATTTAGTTACCCCATTAAGACAACATAAAAATGAATATATTTATTATCGAACGGATCATCACTGGACAACACTTGGCGCCTATTATGCCTATCAATCAATTTGTGAGACATTAGGATTAGAGAATCTAAATCTAGAGAAATTAACAGCTCAGACCATTACTGATTTTAAAGGAACTTATTATGCGAAAGCTAAGAATATGAATATTGAACCGGATACGATGACGTATTATGAGATAGATGATGTAATAGTTAACCTCAATGGAAAAGAGTACAATTCCTTATATGATTCGAAAAAATTTGCAGTAACGGATAAATACTCAGCCTTTATTTATGGTAATAATGGACTAACGCAGATAACAACAGAAAATAGTCCACAGAAGAAATTATTAGTGATTAAAGATTCGTATACAAATAGTTTAGTGCCTTATTTGACAGCAAATTATGAAAGTATCGATTTAATTGACCTAAGACACTACAGCGGATCGCTAAAAACAAAAATTTTAGAAGAAGAGTATGATGACATTGTCTTTTTATTTAGTGTTTCAAATTTTACAACTGACGTAAATATCGCCAAACTCCGTTATTAATGAAGTTTTGTAATTTAGGAAAATCGACTAGGAATGTTTAGTGATGATTTAATTATTTATTGAGTTTCTTGTCCTTAAAAAATTAATTTTAATAGGTCATATTAATTAGGTCGCAGCATATAGTTTAAAATAATCCATATAAAACAGTTTATAAGTTGATGATTCAGTTTAGATTTAAATAGAGATGTGTTTTATAGGCTAGAAGTTGAATAATACTTTGAAATTTTCTTTTAATCAGATAGCTAATAGCCTGAAAAAATTTAAAATGACAGCACCTTATATAAAGGGGGGGATTTAATGTGAGAAAATATATTATTTTACTAACAAGTGTATTAGTATTTATAGTGGGAATGAGTTATTATTTTGAATTCACAGCCATTAAAAATGAACAGTTTAAACTATATGGGTTTTCATGTTTAATCCTCGCTGTTATTTTAGGATGTAGTCAGTTAAGCTACTTACCACAAAAAATATCAAATAAGTTAGCAACATTTTCAATTTTAATTTTAATTGTTTTACAAGCTATTCCCTTTATTGAATGGTTAACACGTTTGCAAGAAGAGGCACACTTAGAAGATTTTGAATTACAGTTTGTTGAGTTAACATCACCCGTGTTAATAATAATTTTTAGTCTAATTGCATTAATTTGTTTGTGCTGTCTATTCATTAAGTCATCCAAGAAGCGCGTGAAGAGTAAGTGATTTTAAGTTTTAGTGTAACGGTTAAACTTTGTTTAAACCAACATAAGCACAATGCTTCGAACGTATTAGATTTGAAATAATTAAGAAAGTGGCTCATCCTTAGTTTTTTTTTGATTTGAAATCTAGTGAATAGAGTTGTAAAGATTAATAAAAACGCGCTGTATCTAACGATACAGCGCGTTTTTACATGAGTATTTTTATGATGACGTGATAGAGGTTTTCAATAAATTGTGGGAGATGACGTTCAATGTCTTCTTTTGGGTGTTGGCTGAAAAATTGAAAAACAGAAGTAGACAATAAAATCTGGGCGCTTTGAAGTTCAAAAGCACTTAAATTATTTTTTAAGATACCTTCTTGTCGTCCACGAGTAGCTAAGGAATGAAAGCAATGCATGGATTGATGTTGGATTTCTTTCATTGCGCCTTGGATATAAGATTGGACTTCATCGCGCATGCTATTTTCATTTTTACTTAAATCATTTAATAAAAATAATTGAAAGAACTGATAGTTTTTAGAAAAGTAAATAACGAATTGACTAATCATGTATTTCAAGGATGTTTCAAAATCTTTATTTTCAATCTTATCTTGATCAAATGAATGCATTAAGCTTTCATTGATATAGGTAACGATCGATTCAGCGTAAAGTTGTTCTTTACTTGAATAATATTCATAAATAGTTCCTTTACCAATGTTAGCTTTTTGTGCTACTTGGGAAATTGTAAATTTAGAATGAATCCCATCTGTTTTAATAATGTCGATAACGGCGTGATAGATCATATCTTTTTTACTTTTTGACATGTTTGCGCTCAATTGCTAAGTAGATGGTTGGGACAACAAATAATGTTAATAATGTTCCGTAGACTAATCCACCAATCGTTGTAATTGCCATAGGAGCCATTGTTTCTGCACCTTCTCCGATTCCTAACGCCATTGGAACAAGAGCTGTAATGGTTGTGAGTGCCGTCATGATAATCGGACGAATTCGATCTTGTGCACCTTGAATAATTGCATCGTAAGTAGGTAACCCACTTTCTTTTAATTGGTTGATATGATCAATAATAACAATCCCATTATTGACGACAACACCTGTTAAAATGATAAAACCAATCATTGAAACCACACTAATCGGTGTCTTTGTTATAAATAAAGCTAAGAATCCTCCTGTAATGGCAAGTGGGACAGTCATTAAGATAATGAATGGATATTTTAACGATTCAAACTGTGCCGCCATCACCATGTAGACAAGTAAAATAGCAGCGAGTAGGGCAAATAATAATTGAGAGATGGCATCATTGATTTGTTCTTGCTCACCTCCGATAATAATCTGGTAACCTTCGGGTGCTTGATAATCTTTTAATTGTTGTTCAATTTGTTGACCTACTTTTCCAATATTATAGCCAGTCTCAAGGCTAGCTGATACTGTTAATAGACGAGATTGGTTCTCACGATTTATTGATGAATAGCCCGTTTCATATGAAACAGTTGCTACATCTTTTAATAAAACAGAAGTTCCAAGTGGGGTTTGTATTTCTAAGTTTTCAAGTGTCTCAATATCATATGTTTTTTCAATAATTGGATTTTGAATGGTAATTGGGAAATCAAAACCTGACATATTAATAGTTGATTTATCAATTTTTGGTGTGATGAAATCTTTTGTTGCCATAAAGACTTGCGCATTACTTAAGCCATGCTCAATGCTTTTTAGACGATCGACCGTAATTTTAATTTCTGGTGAAGTTTTATCAATCCCATTTTTGATTTCAATGGTTCCCTCAACGGATTCAATTATTTTGGCTACATCAAATGCAATGGATTCAAGTGTTGCAAAGTCAGGCCCTTTAACGGAAATAGAAATCCCTGAAGCCATCGACATCATGGCAGCACTTTGATCGGAAATACTTACTTCACCTTTAAAATCTTTTGATAAGTCACGAAGTTTTTGACTGACTTCATCTGTTGATAGGGTACGATCTTCTGTTAAAATAATGTACAATGAGGCACCGTTTGAAGTTCTACCCATCACCTGGCTTCCCATTGTTGCACCAAGTGTTTCAATTTCTTCAACACTCATAAAGTTTGAAATTAATTCATCTAACGAAGCTTTTCCTTCTTCTTCGCTTAAGCCCTCAGGTAACGTCACAGAAAGCGTAATTTGACCTTGATCACCCATGGGGAAGAATTCTAATCCATTTAACGAACCGAGATAGAAGCTTAAGAATAATAAAACAATCGGTGTTAGAATCGTGATTAATTTATGTTTTAGTGTAAATGCTAAAGCAAATTTATAGCCACGTGTTAATTTCATCATAAAGCTCGTCTGTTTCTTTTGTGAAGCTTCTTTTAAGATTTTTGAAGAAAGCATCGGTACGAGTGTTAAGGCAACAACTAAACTACCAATTAAAGAGAATGAGATCGTTAAGGCTAATTCTCTAAAGATATCAGCTGTAAATCCTTTGACGAATAGAACAGGTAAGAAAACAGCAATGGTTGTTAACGTTGAGGCTGTAATAGCGCCTGCTACTTGAGCAGCACCTGTAATGGCGGCATCTTTTTTACTCACGCCCTGAGAACGAAGACGGTAAATATTTTCAATCACAACAATTGAGTTATCAACAAGCATCCCAACACCCAGTGCCAGTCCGCCCATTGAAATCATATTTAATGTGATTCCACTAAAGTAAATTAAAATAAATGTAACCATGACACTGATTGGAATCGATAACGCAATAATCAATGTGGGACCAAAAGCACGAAGGAAGATAAATAAGATAATAACCGCCAAAATACCACCGAGCAGTAGGTTAGAGGTGACAGAATTCACTGCTAAAGTAATATACTCCCCTTGATCCATTAATATATTAACATCGACAGCGGCATCATCGTTTTCAATTTTTGAAAGTTCTGAACGGATCGCATCTACGACATCAGTTGTTGCAAAGTCACTTTGTTTTTGGATGCTAATCATAATGGCATCTTGACCGTTCACTTTGGTATAAGCCGATTGTGATGTGTCAACCATTTCGATAAGAGCAACGTCTTCAAGTGCGATAGACATCAGATCATTTGAGACGATAGGAAGTGATTTTATATCTTCGAGTGCATTTAATTTATCACCAATTCGAACCGTATATTGAATTTGATCTGTTGTGATAAACCCTGCGGGCATACTAAAGTTTTGACCGTTTAAAATCCCACTGATCATTTCACTTGTTAGCGATAAATTTGCTTTAGCACTTTCAGGTAATGGTGTGTTTTTTGCCATTGATTCAGGCATTCCATTTTTAATTAATTGATCAATCATTTCTTGATGAATGGTTTCATTCATTTCTTTGTTCACAGCAGCGATTAAAGATTCATCAAGTAAAATCGAAACTTCATTTTTAGCAGTCCCTGATAAACTAGCTTGACCGACTCCAGAAATACGTTCGATACGAGGTAGAATTTCATTTTGCACATATAAAGTGGATTGGACTTTATCCATGTCTTCAATTCCAACTGCGATACTCATGATCGGCATCATGTCAGGATTCATTTTCATAATAATCGGTGTCGTTGAGGTTTCTGGAAGATAAGATTCAATCATCCCTAAGTTCTCACGCATTTCAATCATGGCAGCATCCATATTTGTGCCATCATTAAATTCAACCATCACCATTGATGAATTTTCAGATGAGATAGACGTAATGTTCTTAACGTTTGTTACAGTTGAAAGTGAGCTTTCAATCGGTTTTGATAACATCATTTCAACTTCCTCTGGTGTTGCTCCAGGGTATTGTGTTGAAATCATAGAGAAGGGTAAGCTAATGCTTGGGAATAGCTCTGTGGATAAGTTAGTTAATGAAATCGTCCCAATTAAGATAGCAATTAGGACAAGCATTAAAATACTAACAGGTCGTTTAACACTAAACTGTGATAACCATTTCATTTTTTCACCTCAAATTTATAAGTAGATCCAGTATGTGAAACTGCAAGAAAGATAGAATAGAGAAATTAATCTATTTTTTAAATCGGAAAATAAAGTAATCTACTAACCCCTAATTCAAATAGTAGCTTTCACTTGGTCCCTAATGACCGACCGTTCGGTCAGTTATAGTAAAAAGTTTACGTCACATGGAAAACTATGTCAATTATATTGAGCTGATTATACAGTTAATATACAGTTGAAATAGATTTCAAAAACTTAAAAAGGAGTATTCTTTTTTAGAATGCCCCTTATTGAGATTATTTATTTGAAACATTTTGACGCTCTCTTAATTTATTTTCTACATAATTTACGAGTTGGTACATAATAAGTGCACAAATGGCTAAAACCATTACGCCCATCATCACAATATCAAGACGGAAAACTTGTCCACCGTATACAATTAAATAACCAATACCCGCACGAGAAACGATAAATTCACCAACGATAACGCCAACCCATGCCATCCCGATATTGATTTTAACGATGTTTACCATATTAATACTATTCGACGGTAGAATTAACTTCGTTAAAATCTGAAACTTAGACGCACCAAAACTTTCTAATAATTTTATTTTTTCTTCATCCACACTCATAAAATAATTATAGGCGGATAAAATGGTCACAACAACTGAGGTGACAATGGCAATCACCACGATCCCTTTAATACCTGCACCGGCCCAAACAATTAAAATCGGAGCAAGGGCTGTTTTAGGTAGGGCATTCAATACGACTAAGAACGGATCAAATATACGAGCGACGCGCTTTGACCACCAAAGGGCAATTGCTGTAACAAGGCCGATTAGTGTCCCAATAACAAGTCCTAGTATGGTTTCCCACACAGAGATCCCTAAGTGTTTCCAAATTTCTCCTGACACTGTATATTTAACTAATAAATTCCAGATTGCGGATGGTTGACTAAATAGGAAAGAGTCAATGACCCCAATATTTGCAAGCCATTCCCAAAGCACAAGGACTAAAACAAATAATCCAATTTGAATAAATCGAATTTTAAAGGATTCTTTTTTTTGATTTTTTAGAAAAGTAGCATATCCTGACGTAGGATTAATCGAGTTCATCTGATTGCAACTCCTTCCAAAAGATATTGAAATAATCTTTAAATTCTTTGGCTGTTCGCGCACTAAGCGGCGTTTTTTCTTCATTCATTGTTAGCAAAATATCATAAATCCCTTTGATTGTTGTTGGGCGATGACTTAAGACCGCAACAGTATCAGCCATTGAAATAGCTTCAGATATATCATGTGTAACAAGAATAGCTGTTTTATTTTCATTTTTGATTATTTTGTATATATCATCCGTTACAATCAGACGTGTTTGATAATCAAGACCTGAAAAAGGCTCATCGAGTAATAAAATATCGGGATTAACCGCGAGTGTTCGAATGAGGGCGACCCGTTGGCGCATTCCTCCAGATAATTGTTTCGGGAAATTATTTCTAAAATCCCATAAGTCATAAATTTTAAGTAAACGTTCGATTTCACCTAAAGACTGTGGCGTTAGTTTTTTTTGTATTTCTAACCCCAGTGTAATGTTGTCCATTATGGTTCGCCATTCAAACAGGTGATCTTTTTGAAACATGTAGCCAATTTTCCCGTTCGTTGAAACGTCGCCAGCGGTTGGCTCAATTAATTTAGAGATAATATTTAAAATCGTTGATTTTCCACATCCAGATGGACCTAAAAGAACTAATATTTCTCCTGGATCAACTGAAAAATTAATATTTTTTAAGATTTGTCGTTCACCATCAGATGAATAAAAATCTTTATAGACATCTTTAACTTCCACCATCTTTGACATATAAAAACACCTCCACACTTGTAATATGTCATACCATATCATATTAAAAAGGGTGGTTATTCGTTACAAATCTCTTGAATTACTAGGATATCGATTGAAAAAAAAGTCCAACTAATCTTCGTCAGATGACGTTTGAAAAGTTGAACTAAACTAGATCATTTGTAAGTAATAACTCAAAGCACGTTAAAATGATTGGCTATCTAACGCATTATTTAACAGTGTTGATCGCTTCTTTTGCAAAATCTGTATTTACAATCGAAGAATAATCAGCACGGTTTTCAAGTTGTCCTGCAAGTTGCATGATATCCATGAGTTTATTTAAACTTTCTTCTGTTAACACAGGTGTTGTAGCCCAAGCATCAATGGTTTTATAATTATTGATAACTGTCGTTAAATCTTCTATTTTCATATCGGGGAAGAATTGCGAAATAGATTTAGCTATTTCTTCACTTGAATGTGTTGCAACCCATTGTTGTCCTTTATAAACAGCATTTGTAAAAGATTGAATCAGTTCAGGGTTTTCTGAAATATAAGACTGCGTAGCTTGATAGCAAGTATAAGGAATAGATCCACCTTCAGCGCCGATAGAGGCAACGATATATCCTTTTCCTTGTTGTTGCATAGAGGTTGCTACGGGTTCAAATAACGTTACGTATTCTGCATCAAGTCCAACAAATGCCCCTGCCATTGCATCGAATTGAATATCCGTACGAACATTAACTTGTGCAGTTGTGTCATCAGGACGTGCGTCTAGGCCTTTAGATTTTAAAACGTATTCCAAAGTCATTTCAGGAACTCCACCTTTACGGCCACCGATCACTTCTTTACCAATGAGTTGATCGAAGGTGAAGTCAGGACTCGGATTTTTTGAAACGAGGAAACTTCCATCACGTTGTGTTACTTGAGCAAAGTTGATAGGGAGATCTTCATTTTTTTGATTATAAACATAAATAGATGCTTCTGGTCCCATAAAACCAATTTGAACTTCTTTAGATAAAAGGGCAGCCATTGCTTTGTCGGCACCACCGGCATTAATTAATTCGATTTCTAACCCTTCTTCTTCAAAGAATCCTTCACTAATTGCTACATAATGGGGGGCATAGAAAACAGAATGGGTAACTTCGGCAACTTTTAATTTTGTTATGTCTTTTGATGAATTAGTACAGCCAGTTAAAATAAGACCTGATAAAAGAATAAAGCAGCTTAAACAACCTAAAAATTTCAATTTTTTCATAGCTTTTTCCTCCTTAAAATACCGATTAAAGAAGATGATTATCGGCTTAATATAAGATATTTAAAAAGCCTAGAAATGTGATGGGTTTAATTAAATAAATGTATTAAATTTTTTAACTCAATTTTTATTTAAGTAGGCGGTGTTTGTTTGCATGTGGTTTGTTAAATTTTTTTATGTAAAAACTAATTAGGAAAGTTATATTTGATTTTGCTATAGAAAGTATCGATATTTATAGCCAACTATAAGATTAATAAATAATTTTTACCTTTAGAGGTAAACTAATTATTAGCTAAAAAAAAACAAATAGATATCGCTTTCAAAATAGCGAAATAACAAAAATAATTAATATTCTGATAAATAATATAAAAAGTCATTGACTTGATGTGTTATTATTCATTATTATGTTGTATGGACTACCCTAAAAATTTTGTATTTATTTGTTGGCTAATAATTGATAAATCAAATTTTTATTTACTTTAAGAGTAGTGTGAGTGACTAAATTAGATTATACAATGCTGGAGGTTGTTTTAATGGAAGTAAGATTAGAAGGCATTACGAAAAGCTTTGGAGATTTTACAGCGGTTAATAATTTGACTGTAACAGTTGAAGATGGAACATTAGCAGGGCTTTTAGGGCCATCTGGTTGTGGGAAATCAACAACGCTTTATATGATTGCAGGTCTTGAAAAACCAACAAGTGGTCGTATTTATTTTGGAGATGAAGATGTAACTGATTTACCACCTGAAAAGCGTGGAATTGGTTTAGTATTCCAAAACTACGCATTATATCCTCATATGACAGTTCGTCAAAACATTATGTTCCCTTTAGAAAATGCAAAAGTTCCTAAAGCAGAGGCGCTAAAAACAGCTCAAGAAATGGCTGATTTAGTTCAAATTGGACATTTAATGGATCGTAAACCAGGTGAATTATCAGGAGGACAGCAACAACGTGTTGCGATTGCTCGTGCGATTGCCAAAAAACCAAAAGTATTATTATTAGATGAACCGTTATCAAACTTAGATGCACGTTTACGCTTAGAAACACGTGAAGAAATTCGTCGTATCCAATTAGAAACGGGAATTACAACAATTTTTGTTACGCATGATCAAGAAGAAGCGATGAGTATAACAGATGCGATTGTTTTAATGAAAGATGGCGTTTTACAACAAAAAGAAGAACCTCAAGAGATGTATCGCAAACCAGCTAATCAATTTGTAGCTTCATTTATGGGTAACCCACCAATCAACTTAATTCCAGGTAAAATTGAAAATGGTAAAGTATTCGTTGGCGATTTAGTATTAGCTTCAACTGAATCAGCAAATAACGATGAAGTGGTTATTGGTATTCGTCCAGAGTCATGGCGTTTATCAGAGACAGACGGTATCCAAGCGACTGTTAAAATGGTTGAAGTAATCGGACGTGATAAATTAATGAATTTAGAAGTAAATGGGCATTTTGTTCGTTGTATTATCGATTCTGACAATGAGAACGTAGTAGGTGATATCTTAACTTTAAATGTTAAGCCAAACGGAATTCACCTTTTCGATAAAAATAACGGACAGCGTTTAGCGTAGGGGGAAATATGAAAAATAAATTTAAACTTTCACCCCAAAGTGTTAAACACAATGTTTTAGGTTATTTATATGTATTACCAACGTTATTAATAACAGCTGTATTCGTTGTCTACCCACTATTAATGTCGTTCCGTATGGGATTTTATGAAAAATACAATTATTACAAAGATGAAGGAACAGGATTTGGATTATCAACATTTGAATTTGTTTTAAATGATCCAAACTTCCATCAAGCTTTGAAAAATACCTTTTTAATGGTTATTATTGCACTTCCAATATCTATGCTTGTTGCTTTATTAATTGCACTATTATTAAACACAGCAATTAAAGGAAGTTCAGTCTTCCAAGCAATCTATTTCTTACCATATGTTACATCAGTTATTGCCATTGGTATTGTTTGGCGTTGGTTATTCCATAGTGATTTTGGTTACATTAATCAATTCTTAGGTATGTTTGGTGTTGATCCAATTCAGTGGTTAAATGACCCTAAAATGGCGATATGGGCCCTCATTATATTTAATATTTGGAATGGATTAGCATTCAAGGTTGTTATTTTCTTATCAGGATTGCAAAATATCGATCCACAATATTATAAAGCAGCACAAATTGATGGAACTCCTAAATTTAAAGTATTTACTAGAATTACATTACCGTTATTATCACCAACGATCTTCTTCTTAACGATTACTTCAGTCATTGGAAGCTTCAAAGTATATAATGAAGTATTTGCTTTATTTGGTGGTAAGCCCGGTCCTGCAAATAGTGCAATGACTGTTGTTTATTATATTTATGATATGTTCTATGGTGCGTCTCAAGTACATAAAGCAGCTGCAGCATCAATTATTTTATTCATTATCATTTTACTAGTAACGATGGTTCAAATGTGGTTAAGTAAAAAATTAGTTCATTATAAATAGGGAGTGTGCTCAATGCAAAGTAATGAAAGTAAAATTACATCGAAATGGGCTAAAGTGTTAGTTTATGTAGCGCTATCACTTGGAGCAATTATTATGCTATTCCCGTTTTTATTTATGATTTTAACATCGTTTAAGACGCTACAAGAATCAATGGCGATACCGCCTAAATTATTCCCAGCAGAATTTAAGTTTTCAAATTATGCCGAAGCTATGCAAATTGCACCATTTGATGTTTATTTCAAAAATACGCTAATTTCTTCGGTAGCGAATACTGTATTAACTGTATTTGTCACTATTTTTGCTGCATTTGCTTTTACACGTTATAATTTCTTTGGGAGTAAGATTATCTTCTCGTTATTATTAGCGACGATGATGGTTCCAGGGGAAATGTTAATTATTCAAAACTACGTAACGGTATCGAAGTTAGGATGGATTGACTCTTTCAAAGGGTTAGTTGTCCCATACATTGCCAATGTATTTTATATTTTCTTATTAAGACAATATTTCATGCAAATACCGGAACAATTATATAAAGCTGCAAAAATTGATGGTTGTAGTGATTGGAAATATCTATGGAAAATTCTTATTCCAAACACGAAGAACGCTATCGTAACCATTGCAATTCTTAACTTTATTGCAAGTTGGAATGCATTCTTATGGCCATTATTAATTACGAATAAAGATTCAATGCGTGTCTTAACAATCGGGTTAACACACTTTACTTCAGAAGCTGGATCACAAGTTCATTTACAAATGGCTGCAGCGACTATCATTATTTTACCAGTTGTGTTAGTATATTTATTGTTACAGAAATATATTATCAGCGGGGTAACACGTGGTGGATTAAAAGGTTAATCAGTTAACAGTTAGAAAGATGTTTAGCAGACAATGAGTATTCTAGGAGTATTCCTTTTATACATATAAAATTTAATAGTTTCATTCCGTAGGAGGATTAGACAGTGAAAAGATTATTGACAACATTAGCTCTTATGCTAACTCTAACAACAGTTGTTGCTTGTTCAAACAAAGAAGTA
>JBOFCV010000556.1:0-5415 GCA_051646305.1 Turicibacter sp. | reverse complement strand
TAGTAATAGATTAGTCAAAGTGTTTTAATAGCTATGTGATGAGAGAAATAGAAAAAAGGTGAAGATATGGAGTTGGATGAACAACTATAGCAGACCATTGAGTTATTAAAGGAATTTAATATTAATACATTTTATTTATTTGGGTCGGCTAGTAGAGGTAAACTACGAGAAGATAGTGATATTGATTTAGCTTTTTAAGTCAGGATAGTATTGATGAATATGAATGTTTTATGAAAGCCCAAGTACTAGCAAATATATTTAATCGTGATGCTGATTTAATCGATATAAAAAAATCATCTACCGTATTCAAGGTTCAAATAATAGGCAGTGGAAAAGTTATTTATTGCAATAATCATCTTACACGAGCAAACTTTGAAATGAAAAGTTTAAAGGAATATCCGATACTTAATGAACAAAGGGGAGAAATATTAAAAAATATAGAAGGGGGGGATCGGTGTATGGTAAAGGATGTCGTCTTTAATAAAATGTCAAGCATTGAGCGATGTTTGAAGCGTATTAATGAAGTTTATGGAAATAATCCAGAAAATCTAGAGGATTTTACAAAACAAGATTCAATCATATTAAATATTTTGCGCGCATGTGAGTGCTCTATTGATTTAGCAATGCATATTATTTCAGAGCAGAAATGGGGAATTCCACAAAATAGCCGAGATGCTTTTGAAATTCTTGAGAATAATGATGTGATTGAAAAAGATTTATCTAATCAAATGAAAGCCATGGTTGGATTTAGAAATATTGCAGTCCACGATGATGAAAGTGAAAATATAAAGGTAGTTCAAGTGATTACTGAAAAGCACTTAGTCGATTTTAATCGCTATACCTCTGCTGTTCGTAAATTTTTATTTGAGTAATGAATAGAGAGGATAGTGACGAGTGATCAACTCATTTAAATATAAAAAAAGTCTTCCCAAGCATAAATTTGGGAAGACTTTTTTTATTCTGCAACGCTGATAAATTCAAATTTTGTGACGTCGAAGATGCCTTTATCTGTGATTTTTAAGGCAGGGATAACCGGTAAGGCTAAGAATGATAAGGTTAAAAATGGGTTGAAGTCAATGGTTGGCGCGATTTCTTTGATCGCATGGTGTAGCTTATCAAGATCAGAAATTACGTCTTTAGTTGGTCGCGTTGTCATGAGTCCTCCGATTTCAAGCGGAATAGAGGCAAGCACTTGGCCATCTCGCACGACAACAATGCCACCTTTAATATCTTTTAATGTTTCAACCGCAAATAAAATATCTTCATCGCAGACACCACACACAATCACGTTTTGTGAGTCATGCGCAATCGTTGTAGCAATCGCACCACCTTGAAGTTTAAGTCCTTGCAACACCCCAAGTCCAATATTTCCAGATGCTTTGTGGCGTTCAATAACGGCGACTTTTAATAAATCTTTTTTTGTGGATGAAATAAATTCAGTGGCATCATCCAATGAGATATCATGCTGTATATGAAGACTCTCGAGTTTATTAGGAATCAATTTTATGACATTTAAAGTTTGCTTACCGTGCAGCTCAATTTTAAAATGGTCTGTTGTTAATTCAGGTAAATAGATACTACTTTCAGTTGGAATCTGTATCGCATTATCCGAAGCATCATTAAGTAATTCATTATGTTTAACGACGAGTTGACCGTCCTTGTAGACCGACTCGATACAAAATTCCTCTAGATGATCTAAAATTAAAAAGTCAGCCACATAACCTGGAGCAATCGCCCCTTTATGTTTTAAATGGTAGCACTCTGATGTGTTAAGGGTAGCCATTTGAATCGCTGTTTCAGGAGATAATCCGTACTTTATAATCTCTTTAATCGAATGATCAATCGAACCATTTTGGATGAGGTCATCGATATGTTTATCGTCGGTACACAGACAAACGCGTCGACTATTTGAAATGGTTGTTGCAGTAATCAAATCTTTTAAGTTTTTAGCCACTGTTCCTTCGCGGATTAGGACGTACATGCCACGACGAATACGTTCAATGACTTCTTGTGGTGAGTGACATTCATGGTCAGTTAAGACGTTTGCGCTTCGATAAGCATTTAGCAAATTGTTTGTAAATCCAGCACAATGACCATCGATTGTTTTTTGATGGGCAGAGGCATCGATTAATTTTTGAATCATATCTTCTTCTGTATTCAAAACGGCAGGATAGTTCATGACTTCTGCAAGTCCTAATACACGAGGGTGTTCATAAAAAGGTTTTAAATCTTGGCTTTCTAAAATGGCACCAGAGCTTTCAAAGTTTGTGGCTGGAACACAAGAGGGTAACATAAAGTAGAAATCAAACGGAATATTTTCAGAAAATTGTAACATTAACTCAATGCCTTTTGTACCTAATACATTCGCAATTTCGTGAGGATCCACAATCATCGACGTAATACCGTGAAGCAATGCGGATTTATAATATTCGTTTGGTGTAACTAATGAAGATTCAATATGAGCATGCGCATCGATGAGACCAGGACACATAAATTTACCTGTCCCATCAATCACTTCATGAGCTTGAAACTCCCCAATCCCTACGATATAACCGTGTTTAATTCCAACACTTGAAACATAACGATTATTTTGAAAAACATCAACAATGGTAATGTTTTGGATGACTAAGTCACATAAGATTTGACCTGTTGATGCTTGAATGCGTTCCATAAATTGTTGCTTATCCATAGTACCACCTCATAAGTTATTGTCATGATGTATCAGAATAAAAGACCTAAAATGAATAGGTTAGGTGAGTTATCCTTAATGGTACCCTTGTAATCGTATGAAAGCTTCATAGTCATTTCATTTACGGTGAAACGGTAGAGACGTCCGAACCATATTATCGGGCTTATACAAAGGTATTTCGACTATTATAAAGGGAAATGGTGTTAGTGTCAATGGATTAGGCTTGAGTTATTTAGTTTGTATTCGCATCATTCCTTTATAAAAAAAAGTGGTTTGATAAGTGTTTACGATTAGTTAGCAGTGGACGTGGGCTTTGTTATCTATATAATGTAAAACAAATACTTTTGACTTTGTGAATGAAATACAATCTTAATGCTTATTGAATTTCTATATATAAAAATAGAAAATTTTTACATTTTACGAAGCATCTTTTAAATACTATGATATTATAATAGCCGATAGTAACGTTTTATGTTTGGCAAAGGAAAAACCATATCTGGTCGTATATAAAATATAGAGGTTAAGAAAATGATTGATAAAATAGGAAATGTTTTTTTTGTTTTAGGATGATACACTAAATATATAAATCTAGGGAGTAGTGAAATGAATTATAATGAACACTTACAATTAGTACTTGATTATATAGAAGATAATTTAAAAGTGGAAATAGAGATAGATGAATTAGCTACTTTACTTGGATTTTCTACCTCACATTTCCAACGAATATTTAATGATTATACGAAAATGACCGTCTCTCAATATATGACTAAAAGAAAATTACAATATGCTATTCATCAAATTAGTATGGGGAAGAAAAGTATCGATATTGCATTTGAATATGGATTCAATACGTATGCTGGTTTTTATAAAGCATTTAAAAAAGAATATGGTTGTTCTCCAAAAGTTTATTTGCAACATATAGAAGTGAAGCCACCGCAAAAGTTTGATTTAATGGAAAAAAGTTTTAAGATTTTTTCATATTTAGAGTTGAAAAAAGTTTTGTCTCATTGGAATCTTCCGAAACAAATTAAAATTTCTAATGTGGATGGAAAGCGACGCGATCGTTGGTTAGTTAATGATGAATATGTATTAAAATATTTAACACATTTAAACGATATTGAAAAGGTTATTGAGGTATCAGAATTATTAGGGCAACATCATATCCAAGTTCCCCAACTCATTTCTTTATCTGATGGAAAGAAAGCTATTCATCTGTTTGATGTGTACTTTTATCTTGAACCTTATATAAAGACATCATCCGTGATGGATGCACTAATTCATGAGTCAAATGAGGTAAGTTATGACCTTGGAAATAAAATAGGGAACATTCATCGTATTTTTCAAAGATGTCAACAAGATACACTGTATCAAAAAGTAGATTTTGTTAAACTAGTTTGTGACTGGGCTGTGCCGCAAATTAGAAACAACATGAAGACTTGGAGTAGTACTTTACCAGATTCTTTTTGGGATGATTTTATGGGTGATTTCAGATGTTTGCAACCTCACTTAACCTCTCAATTAATTCACCGTAAACTTAGTATTAATAACTTACTAGCGAAGGATAACAAGGTAGTGGGAATAAGAAATATGGAGTTAGTTGAACAGAATTTCAGAATCGTTGATTTGTGTTATTTAGGGACTTCAATATTAGCCGTTTGTTTTGAGAATGAAACGTTGCGGGATCGTTGGGTTGAAGTATTTAAAATGATAGTGGTGGGGTATGATCAACAGGTTAATTTAACAAAAGCAGAAAAAAAAGCTTTGATTCATCTGTTGTTTGCAATCCAATTTGTTTTTATTGCCTACTTAAAGAATCGAGATGAGGAAAAACAATTGTTATTAACAAATGTTCAAATGGTATCTTTTATCTATGAACACCGTGACAGGTTAGCTTTTAATTTCTAAGATATTGCCTCATTTTTTCGTTAATATTCGTTGGGAACGTAGAACTGGAGCATTTCCTATGATTGAAACAAAAATAAAAGATATAAATTTAAAGTTTGAGACACAACAGGATTTATTCTCACCTAAGAAAATCGATGAAGGGACCTTAGCTATGTTATCAGTCATTCATTTTAACACTGACGATAAAGTTTGTGATTTAGGTTGTGGATACGGTGTGGTGGGCATATTAGCAGCAGCATTAATTGGACCAGATCAGGTCGTCATGGTAGATAGTCATGATGATGCAATTAAAATAGCTAAGCAGAATATGAAGCTAAATCATCTTGAGGACATACAGATTATTGCAAGTGATGGTTTCGCTCATGTCAACGAAAAAAACTTTACTAAAATCATAACGCATCCACCCTATCATGTTGATTTTTCAGTTCCTAAGTCATTTATTGAAAAGGGATTTAATCGATTAACAATAGGTGGGTCGCTTTACATGGTTACGAAGCGATTAGATTGGTATAAGAATAAAATGAAATCGATTTTTGGAAATGTCCAAGTTTTTGAAATAGATGGTTACTTTGTTTTTGTGTCAGTAAAAAATAGTATAAGTTATCAAACCTGCAAAAAGATAAAATTAAAGACACGACCTAAAGAGAGAAAATGGAGAAAAGGCAAATGAATTTAGTCAAAGTTGAAGAATCAAATGCAAATCATTTATTTTCTTATTGGAACGATACGTTTAAAGACACACCTTATTTTTTAGCGTTTGATATCGATGAGTGGAAAAAAAGTTTATTGCATGATAGACGGGATGGCGAAAAACAATTTTA
>JBOFCV010000554.1:0-6824 GCA_051646305.1 Turicibacter sp. | reverse complement strand
AAATCGTTGTGAACGGTTGGAATCTTAATTCATCTAATTCCTTTTTCTTCTTTGATTTTACACGATTTAAGAATCCGTAAAATAAGAATGGTTGTGGCACAATACCTGAGGCGATTAAAGCCGACAATGCTGCATTTGCACCCGGTACTGGAATAACTGCAAATCCCGCTTCTGTTGCGGCAGCAACAATTTCAAATCCTGGATCTGAAATACATGGAAGTCCGGCATCACTCACAAGCGCAATATTTTTTCCTTCCGCTAACAATTCTAAAATGTAGTCACCCTTTGTTCCTTTATTATGTTCATGGTAACTTGTTAAGTGGGTTTCAATTTCAAAACAATGACATAATTTTTTCGTATGTCTTGTATCTTCTGCTGCAATTAAATCAACTGATTTTAAAATTTCAATGGCACGGGGTGTCATATCACCTAAGTTACCGATTGGTGTGGCAACTAAATATAAACTAGCGCCATCTTGTTTAAAACTTTTCTGAATTTGCATCTTATTCACTCCATTTATGATAAACATCATCTGTTATCGGTTTATTTGATGTCGATGCCTTTGTTTAGTCTAGACATTTTACAATAAAATGTTTCAACTTCTTTTTGACATCTGACTTTATTAAACAAAGACTGGCTTAAGTGGCTAATAGATTTTAGTCACAACGACTTGGCGTTAACGATTTCTATCGATGACATCTCCTTAAGCTAACCCAAGCAATTCGATCCACGCGTTTTTAAATATAAAAGTCCAGTTAGCCAATCCTTTTGTTTTTTTACTTAACGACTATCCTTGTTTAAACAGTTGGATTTAAATTTATTAATCACATCAGCTCATTCTCATTGTTGAATGAAGCTAAACAGATGCTGTGAAATAAATTCCGTTCACAAAAAGGTTGGTGGCTAATAGTGCCCCTATAAAAAAATGCTAAACGCATCAGTTAAGAACATATCCATTATATCAGATTGCCTCTTATTTTTAATCCGTTTAGCAGGGGTTTCATTTTATAAATTCAATTTTTTTCGCTCTTTTAAGATAAAATGTAACGCTGATAAGGTGAGTTGTAGCATGTGATAGAAATCAACTTCCATACTTTTAACGTAATTTGTCACATTTAGGGTTTGTGTTAATTTTTCAACGTGTGCTTCTATTTCTTGAACGTTATGGAAAATAATTAATTTTACATGTGGATATTGTTTCAATTTGGAAGTCGCGTAAAAATGGAAGCTTGCTTCATATCGCATATGGCTAGCCAATGATTCATTTTTATTTAAATAACCGCAGGCATGAAATATACACGTATAATCCGTTAAAAAGTGCATCACAATACCTGCCTTTTTTGAAAATTCAGTTCTTGAAAGGGGATAAGAAATAAGTTGTCTGATCATCGCAAAGACATATTCTTTGTTACTTTCATAATAATGACTCATCTTACGATAAGACGTCACGATATCAGGCATCACATTCCCATACACGAATCTATTTCGTTGCAGTAAACCCATCTTTGCTACATCTCTCGTGGTTACTTCATACAAATACTCACCTAATACACGATGTGTCTGCACAATCACATCACCACCTCCTGTTTTTAAAAATTAAGTTCTGTTAGCTTTTGTTGTTGTTTTTTTATGTCTTCAATCCAACGTGAACTTGAAACTTCTAAAAATTTCAGATTTGGAATGATTAAGAAAGTTGATTGCTAACATTCTTTTTCTAAATTTTAACCACTCCAAAACAACATCAAAGTCCAATAGAATATTAAACGCCCTTTGTCACTCTGGCATAACAAATTCAAAAATTAAGACTACTTTTTTAAGTATTTAAAATATCATAACACGCTACACCTAGTATGTGTAACTAACAGCTAAATATATGCTAATATACCTTAGCTTCTACTCAAATTTTACACATTTAAGGTGAAAAATATTTCTGTTTGGATTTAATTAATTCCCCAGTCGTGTCTTTCCTTAATCCAGATAAAAAAGAGACGCTATCAAAATGACTGGTTTGAATTGTCATTTGATATCATCCCCTTTCTAACTATTTTATTAAACACTCTCTTTTCACGCTTCTCTACATAATGGGTGAAAAGAGTTGGGCAAGTGATTGAGCAGTTCTAATTAAAACAGAACGTTTTTTCCATTCCTCATAAATCACTTCTGTGCTTCGTGAAAAATCAATATTGAAATCATTTAAAATGGCTTGAACGGATTGGGTATGATACAGCATCACATTAACTTCAAAATTTAGGCAAAAACTTCGAATATCCATATTTGTTGTACCAATGGAAGCAATCTCTTCATCAATCACAATCACCTTTGAATGGCAAAAGACCGTATCATACGTATAAATCCTAACACCAACTTCTAGCAACTGTTCAAAATACGATTCTGTGGCTAAATAGACAAATTTTCTATCGGGTAACCCCGGTACAATAATCCGAACATCAATCCCTGACAGCGCCGCATTTTTGAGGGCACTTAAAATATCAAAATCAGGAATTAAATAGGGGGTAATGATATAGATGCTTTTTTGAGCACTCATGATCATTCTAAAAAATGATTGTTTAATATTGGCAACAGGTGACTGGGGTCCTGAATCAATGATTTGAACGCCACCATCTTCACTTACTTCATCATGTGGAAAATATTTAGGATTTTCTAATCTTTCACCTGTTGCAAAAAACCAATCGCCTGCAAAAATAACAGATAAATCCCAAACAGCTTCTCCTTCTAGGATAATCGAGCTGTCGCGCCAAAATGGATATTTCGTGGCCCGATGTAAATATTCATCTCCAATATTAATCCCACCGGTAAAACCAATACGTCCATCGATGACCACAATTTTTCGATGATTACGGTGATTGACCTTATTTGAAAGAATCGGAATTAAAACAGGATCAAATTTTGCCACGATGACACCCGCTGCTTCCATTAACGCAACAGCTTGTTTGGTCATTTTCTTTGTTGTTCCCATCGGATCATATAAAACGCGCACTTCTATTCCAGCTTTAGCACGTTCATTTAAAGCTTCAATAATTTCCATTCCGATTTTATCGCTATTAAAAATATAGTATTCCAAAAAGATAAAATGTTTGGCCATTCGAATGTGGTCAAGTAGTGCCGGAAATTTTTGGTCGCCATTTGTTAAGAGGGTCGTCTTTGTTTTAAAAGAAACATGAGTTTGACTTGTCGCCAAATTAAGTTTTGCAAGAGCCTTAGAGACATCACTCATTTTCGTTTCACTTTCACTCTTATCGTATTCTCTGATTGGAAAGGTGAAGTTTTCCCCTAGTTCCTTTAATCGTTTGCGATATCTAAACGTCTCCCTAAAATTATGTCCAACCATCAAATAGACGATGACCCCAAAAACAGGAAAAATAGCAATGATAAATAACCACGGCAACTTGTTTTTAGAATCGGAATAGATAAAAATGACGAGCCATAATAAGACTGACAAAATGGATAGAACCATATAAATATATCCCCAGGTTGCAGCAGCCACGTTCCCAATTAATGTCATCATATAGTAGCCAAATAAATAAACCATAAGGGTTGAAATAACGAGGACAATAGCAGCAAATAGTCGTCTCATCACATGTCTCCTTTCATCAAATTTGATTATCATTTTTAAAAAAGCATAAAAAAAATATGAAGCAACACTTAGCGTGACTACTTCATATTATGCGCATAATTTTAAATGTCATTAGTCCTAGATTAGAATTTTAAAAATTGTTAGTCCCTTTCACTACTTTACTTCTTCACTTTTGCGACCTAGCATAAAGATTTCTAAAATCTCATCACTATAGTCTAAGCTCACTTCGTCACGATACACAAACATCGGTGGATCAATTCGTAAGTTTCCACTTTTTCCACCTTTTATTCCTTCAATTAATAAAACATTCGCTTCACGATTAATACGGGGATAAACAAGTCGCATACGTTTTGGCTCAATTTTATATTTTCTACACATTTCAATAATTTCAACTAAACGATCGGGACGATGAACCATTGTAAAACGTCCACCTTGTTTTAATAAAAGCGACGCTTCACACACCACATCTTCAAGTGTTGCCAAAACTTCATGGCGAGCAATCGTTAAATAATCATTTTTATTTAAGTTACTATCCGGATTTACCTTAAAGTATGGCGGATTACACGTCACCACATCTTGAGAATATTTCCCGAGTTGCTGATGAACTCCTTTTAAATCACTTTGAAGCATGGTAATGCGGTCTTCTAATCCATTCACCGCGATATTACGTTGCCCTAAATCATACGACATATCTTGAATTTCAACGCCAATAATTTTAGCATGGCATCGAAGCGATAAGAATAAAGGTACAGGAGCATTACCTGTGCATAAGTCTACAATCGAATGCGTATTTTTATTTAATGTTGTATAGTGTCCTAGTAATGTTGAATCTAATGAAAAATTAAACATATCCGGATTTTGAATAATTTTTAATCCATCATAACCGAGTAAATCATTCAACACTTCATTTTCTTTTAAAAATTTAGTTGTATCCATCACAGTTGTGCACCACCTATTTGTTCTATTTAGTTATTTCTATTTATTAAGCTCTATTAGCTAATAGTTTTGTTTTCTTAATGTGTTGAAACCAAAGTAAATGTCATCCTTATGAAAATTCAATATTTGAAGTTATTAATAAAATTGGCTCTTACCGGTTCTTTTATTAACTTTAAACAGATTCATTTAATCAGAATCATTCTATAACAACAATAAAGTCTACCAAAGCCATTTATTAAGTTACCAATCTTAATCCACTATCATACATGATAAAACTCGCTTAAGCTAATCAAAGATTACGTCAGCGAGTTTTATTTTTATAATAATAGAACATCTTCCCAATATCAATCAGACATTCAACTACTTAATCACCAATTAAATTTCTTAAATCCTCATCAATCACAATTTCATCATCTTTACGAGATTTGCGATCTAAAATTTTGATAATTTCACTTGAATGATGTTTCTTCGTCGTTTCTTTATAATCAATTACAAGCATTTCCGACACGACATTTAACGAACGAACACGCCCATCACCCTCTTCTGTACGAACACGGTCCCCAACATCAGGTAAGCGTCTTAACGTTTCAACATACGTATCATTCTCATATTTTAAACAACATAAAAGTTTTCCACAGATTCCTGAAATCTTTGATGGATTTAAAGATAACTGTTGATTTTTTGCCATCTTAATTGTAACTGTTGCAAATTCACCAAGGAACGAACTACAGCACAACACACGACCGCAAGGCCCAAGCCCTCCAATCATCTTCGCCGCATCACGTACCCCAATCTGACGCAACTCAATACGCAAACGGAATGTATAAGCCAAATCCTTTACCAACTGTCTAAAGTCAACACGCCCCTCAGCCGTAAAGTAAAAAATTAACTTCGTCCGATCAAACGTGTACTCACAACCAAGTAATTGCATCTCCAACTTATTCTTATTCACAAGCTCCGTGCACGTATTTAACGCCCACACTTCATCCAACTTATTTTGCGTGTGCTTTTGTATATCCTCATCCGTTGCAATACGCATCACAGCCTTTAGGGGTAAAAACACATCCGCCTCATCCACAGATTTCGGATTAATCACAACCGTCCCAAATTCCAACCCACGAATCGTTTCAACTAAAACATGATCCCCTTTTTTAAGCTCAAATCCATTTGGATCAAAAAAATACTTCTTACCCACTTGTTTAAACTGAATTCCAACTACTTCATATTGCATCTTAATATCCTCCCTTCATCTGTAAAAATAATTGATCAAAGCACAACAGTACATTTCCGTTGGCAATTAACCTTTTTTCCGTCTCAAGTAACGCCTTTAACTTACGAATACAATCTGATTGACTATTCAATTCTTCACTTTTGTTAAGGTGATCTCGATTCATTTTAAAACGAATATCCTCTTCTTTACCTAGCTTCAGTCTTAAAATATCCTCATAATAGATCATCATAAGCTTTAAATAAAGCAATTGAATCTTTTTATCTTTCAATAACTCACTTTGTCCGGATATTAAAATGCTCGGATCAAGTTGCGTTTTTATATAACAGTCTTCCGTCTTAATCACCAAGTCTACCATTTGAATAAATGAATCAGATTGCGCCAGCTCAAGCCCTTCATCAATATTTTGAGAAAGTGTTGCAATAATCGCCGCATTAGATTTAATGCCCGCTTCTTCATACTTTTTTACTAATGCTTGATGACAAGATGATTTAAAACTTAACGTCACAGCTCGAGAACGAATGGTTGGTAATAACTTTTGTTTATTATTCGTTAATAAAATAGCATACGTTGCTGGCATCGGTTCTTCTAAAAATTTAAGTAAACTATTCGCTGCACTCGAAGACATTTTATCAGCATCTTCAATAATATAAACTTTAGCACACTCTTCGGCCGCCATTTTTGAAAACTCAGACTGTAACGCCTGAATCTGTTCTTTTTTAATACTTTGGCCTTCCGGTCGAATCACTTGAACATTCACATGACCTTCCGATTCAATTAAGAGGCAATGGCGACACGTTCCACAAACACCATCTTCACTTTCACACATTAAAAGCTTAGCTAGATTTTTACCAACTTCCATCTTCCCAACACCTTGGGGTCCCTCTAAAATATAAGCATGAACCAAACGTCCTTTTTTGTAACTATTCATTAAAAATCGCGCGACTTCGGGCTGTTTTTCCTCAATGACTTCCCAACCATTCATCTTCTCACCACCTTTATCACGTTATTATTTATTCTACGTTCACTTATCTTAACGCTAATCAGTTCATGTTTTCTAAGCAG
>JBOFCV010000549.1:0-2002 GCA_051646305.1 Turicibacter sp. | reverse complement strand
TTACTGGGCAACCGGCACGCATAGCCTCTATTACTGGAATACCAAATCCTTCGTAGCTAGAAGGATAAAGCAGAGCATAAGCTTGATTATATGTTTTATTAAGCTCTTCGTCACTCAAACGCCCAAGCCAGCAATAACGGTTAGGCAAATAACGCTCAAGATGCTTTATTTCATCTTTAGTAAGCGAACCACCACCAACAATTTGCAAACTTAAATTCGCCACAGTGGCAACCGATTCAACGGTTAATTTAAAATTTTTATAACCACTACGAGCACCGACAAATACTACATCTTGTTGCTGCTCACTAGACAAGCCCCCAAGTGGATGATAGCTATCCGATACGCCATTATGAATAACGCGAATTTTTTGGGGATCTATCGGGCAGTATTGCATCAAATCTTTTGCAGTATTGTGCGATACACATATCACCACATCACTATTACGAATGGCTCTGTTTTTTTGCCATGTATGGACCCATTGAGCAGGGCCTTTTATAAATTTTTCGTAGGTAAAATCATGTACTGTTGTAATAACTTTAAGTTCTTTATGAGATGGTAGCCGATAATAGCTAGAGTGGAAGACTCCACTCCTCTGAAGAATATGACAGCGATTGTATCGACTGAACTTTTTAGCATAAAGAAAATCCAACACACTATATTCCAATCCGGTATTTTTCATACGAGATATAATATTATCGAAATATACTGTAATTCCGCCTCCAGACTGGAGGTTGTATATTATCGGGTCAAATATAATCACAAACCCCCCTTAATGTGATACTTATTCAAAGCAATCTTTGTGTGTAGACTTGTATAAGACTACCAAGCCAAAACCAACATAAATCGCACTGACAGGCGTAACGCCATATAAACCAAAAAATGGTACAATTGAAATTAATAAATAAAACTTAGATGTGTTTGCTGTCAAGTTATATAGAATAAAAAGGAACATCATTAAAAAACCGATAATACCAACATTTATTAATAAGCGACCAAATGGAACATTCCAAATTGCATACCGATAAACATTGCCTACTTCTGCACCAAATGAAAATGTATGATCGGCATAACTTGGCAAAGATGTTATTTCATATAGACCCATGGAACCTAATCCCATTAATGCGCCATATGGATTATGGTAAATTATATTGCTTATGCTATCAACAGCTGAAACGTATAATGTATAATATTCAGAGAAAGGTAATTGATAAACACTTGGCAACATAGGATATATGAATAGAAAAGCAATAAACATCACAAATATATTTAACATGGCGATTGAATTAGCAAATAATCTATAAATCGTATTTTGCGAACTGTGAAAAAAAATCATCACTGCAACCAATGTAAAATATGGGATCGCACCTTTTCGTTGGGAAATAAGAGCTAAAAAGAATGCCATAGCGCAATAAAAAAACAATTTGCGACGAGTAATACTGCTACTTTTACTACCTTGCGAGTTAACTAGTGTCAGTATACAAGCAGAAATAGTCCCAAAATATAAGTATTCATCACCAGCAAAAAATATTTTCCATTGAAAACCTAATATTTCTCTTTGAATAACATGCTCAGAAGGGAATAAAATCATTGTTATCATTTTAACAACCCAACAAAACATAGAAAAATAAAGCATGCCAATAATTTTATCTTTATTAAAACCTACTATTAAACAAAAAAAGCCAACTATAAAAATAAAGCCTCTTATATAGAAGATAAAATAACCCCAGTCTATTTCGCCATAAAAAACTGATACTATGGTTGAAACTAGTGCTAGTATAAATACCAAAAATGGAATTACAACCCCTTTAAGCTCTAGAAATTTATTAACTGAAATTAGCGATGAAAAAAACACTAAAATAGATATTACATCTATTGCCTTTAACGAAGAAAATAGTTTCTTTGTATAAATACTAGGGTAAATGTCAGGTGTTACTCTAAGTACTGCATCTGGTATTGCATAAGTATTAGTGCACATTACTAGTATTAATAATATTGCAAAGTA
>JBOFCV010000520.1:0-3212 GCA_051646305.1 Turicibacter sp. | reverse complement strand
AGTAGCGAATAAGAAGGAGAGAGTCATGCAAAAAGGGCTGACTTTAATTGAATTGTTGATCACTATAGTGGTAGCCACTATTTTAATGGGGGTTGCTGTACCCTCGTATCAGCAATTAAAAGATAATAGAATATTAAATGACCAAGCCTCTGTATTAACATCGTTTATTGAAAGAGCCAAAATATCTGCTGTTAGAAGTAATAAAAAAATATATTTCTCACTCTACAAAAATAATAATTCACCAGATTGGTGTGTTGGTGCTACTGATAAAATCAGTAAATGTAACTGTTTGACAAATTATAATGAATGTACTGTTAATGATCTTGTTTTTTATCATGCTGATGATAGAGGCGTTGATATTACAATAAACAATTTTTTAAATGGAAAAGGGAATCAAGATTTCTCTTTTGATGGGAAAAGAAGTACATCGAGTAGTGGTAATATCATTTTATCAAACAACCATGCTCAAATTAAGATTAAAATATCAAGTATGGGAAGACTTAGCCTTTGTTCTGATGATGGCGTAGGTGGGTATCAAAAATGTTCTTAAGAAAAGGCTACAGTCTTGTTGAACTATTAATAGCCATGGTCATTGGTAGTGCTCTCATTTTATTAGTGGGTGATATTTATGTTAAGTCAAGCATTGCTATTAAAACCCTACAAGATACTAGATACTTAGAAAGTGAGATGAACCGTGTTTTATCACTGATAACAAAAGATGTTAAACGTGCAGGATATGTTAATTTCTATAAGAATAACATGATTGATAGAAATCATGAATCATTTTACTATCAGTATAAAAACAATGGCATAGTGTATAAAAAGTCACCCTTTAATGTTGATGGTGCAGGGAGTTGCATTCTGTTTTTTTATGATTTAGATAATAATGGGTGTATTGGTGGTGATAATATAACGACTAATACATCATGTTCTGCATTTTCATCTCAAATAACTCAAGATAAAAACAATGAAACGTTTGGTTATAAGTTTGATGATGTTAATAAAAATATTGATGCATCAGTGAGTTTTGCAAATTCTTGTAGTAACACAGGTTGGTATTCAATGTTTGATGGAGGCAGGATAAAGGTTACCGACTTTAAAATAAAAAACATAAATCACACTGAAGTTACTTTAGTTGATCAAACGAGTAAAGCATACATTCCATCAATGGATATAGAGATAAAAGCATCTATGCGGAGTAATACAGCAATTGAACGTGTTATGTCAATGAGTGTAACGCTGGAGAATTTAAGCTATGAATAAGCGCGGCTTTGCTACTTTAACGATTACACTCATGATTAGTATCATTTCTGTTATTGCAGTATTTTATCTTGGAAAAGATATTTTCATTGAAACTAAAAAAACACAAGATGAAATATTACATTATGAAGCATACAATGCTGCACATTCAGGAATGATGTACACACTAAAAACAATTACTGAAAATAGTAGCCGGTTGCCTTGCTTAAAAGGAAGTGAAGAGATAAATAAAAATGGTACATTTAATAGTAACTGCTTTTGTACAACGAGTAAATTGAGTGCATCAGAAAGTAAAGCAACCTGTAGTGGTATTGCTACTTTTAGTCATGCAGATTTTAATTTTTCTTCGCAGGTTGAACACAATGAACTGGGTTTTTTTAGTATTCAGTCTGAAGGTGTCTCTGGTGGTTTTAAGTCAATAGTAAAAAATATCTACCACAAAAGTGGGGGCATGAAAAAAATACCTCGTTCAGCGATTGTCTCTACAGGAGATGTTAGGGTTGTAGGTAATACATACTTTGATGTTGCTAATGAAAGTAAAAATGGCGGCAGCATAGAGACTGGAGGAAAGCTTTACTTTGATAGTCACCAAGGAAGCAAAAGGCCTGTTTATGATTGGGTGCAAATTTCATCAGGGAATAAAATAAATGTGAACTCAACACCTAAAGCTGTGGATGATTCAGATGGTTTTAGTCAAAATACTAATATCACCGATAATAATAAAGCCTCATCAGAATATTTGGGTAAAGAGTTTATGGACTCTAAGGGGAAGTTTTTAGATATAAAAACCGTTCAGCCTGATGCGTCAAAGCAGTGCCAATCTATGATATCTCAAATGAAAAATGCAAAAGCAAATGGGAAATTAGAAAATCACGTTTGGTTGGATTTAAATGGATCTTCGATCCATGAGTTTAAAGTTTTCCCTTACATTGGTATTAATGACCCTTCAGTTTGGGGATGTTATCTTGATGGTCCATTGGTTTACACGGATAAACCAATGAATATTGTTATTAATTTGACTGGCTTGCCGGATAAGGATTCTACTGCATATAAATACATCATGGCAAATGGATTAACTATTTACACTAATGGTGGTGGGCCTGCAAGAGGAATGATTTCGTTTATTGATAGTGTTAAAAACTCAAAGGTGAATCTAAAGTTTCAGGCAATGAATACGGTACAATTGGTCGGTACATTAGTATTGGATAGTGAAAGTTTAGCATGGTTTGAATCCTCATTTAAATTAACATATGATTCAAAGTTGCTTAATGAAATGAATGATAAACTAAAATCTCAATCAATCAAAATCGGAGCGTGGAGTGACTATTAATAGAGGGTTTGGATTGATTGAAGTATTGATATCTATGCTGATTATATCAATAACATCACTGGCCTTAGTTTCATTGCAAAAGAGTTATTTTAACTCTTATTCTGACACAGCCATGAGATTAGAGGCATATCGTATTGCTAATACAAAATTAGAAACGATTAGCCGAATGCGATCCGGCAATGAATTTAATACCATTGCGGGATCTAATGAGTTCGTTATTACAAATGGAGTTAAGTATTTTATTGAGGTGGTAAAACCTCAGTTAATTACAATTGATAGCTATCCTGATCCCGCTGATACGAAAAAAAACATTGATATTCAAGCTAAGAAAATCAATGTGAATGTTTCACAGTGCATATTAAATGACACTTCCTGTCCGGCAGGCGAGCGTGTGAAGATGGCATCTCTTTCGAGATTACTCGCGGATTTAAATTATAAGTATGGTGTCAATTAATAAACATTAAATAGCTATATTTGCAATTTTATTTGCATCCCCCCTTACGATAACTGACAATTTGCGTTATCGCTTAAGAGATGAGGGATCGTTGTGCTTACTGTTTACCATTCAAATCAGCTGGATGTTTTAAAATCACTGCTGTGTCAGTTGATGCGTATTGATCCG
>JBOFCV010000511.1:0-4888 GCA_051646305.1 Turicibacter sp. | reverse complement strand
TGAGTTAAACTTATGCTCTAGATATAGGACAACATTTTGGACGTGTATACTAACAGCCACGCCCCATCTCAACCAAAAATTTTACACTACGTAATTTTAGAATCTCCCCATCAGCCGTCAAACTCCACAACTTTAATCTAACGATTAAACCACATAACGTCTTAACTTCTTTTATTAGATGTGTATTAGACTTGATTGTAAAAATCAATATTTTTTTATGATTTGCCTACCCTAATAAATAGACTCGATTAGTCTATCTTATGTAAAACAACTTCTTGAACACGTTAAAAAGAGAATGGGACTCCCTTATACTCAGGGTGTCCCATTCTCCTTTTTTATGTTAAAGCCTAACATATTTATTAACCTTAAATTAATTCCTGTAACATATCTAGCAATTCATCGAATCTTTCAATGGTTGCCTCTAGCGGTCTTGAAGTGGTCATATCGACACCCGCATTTTTTAGGGTATCAATTGGATATAAAGAGCCTCCTGCTTTTAAGAACCCTTTATATTTTTCAACTGCAACTTCTCCATCTTCTAAAATTGATTTAGCAAAAGCAGATGCTGCTGCGTATCCTGTGGCATATTGATAGACGTAGAAATCGTTATAGAAGTGTGGAATTCTTGCCCACTCTATTTTAATTTCATCATCAACCACCATCTCTGGTCCAAAATATTTTTTATTTAGATCCAACCAAATGTTATTTAAATCATCTGAGGTTAATGATTCGCCTTTTTCTAATGTCTCATGCGTCATGAGCTCAAACTCTGCAAACATTAATTGTCGGTATACCGTTGCTCTAATTTGTTCTAACTCTTGATTGATTAAGTACAATTTTTTATTTTCATCTTGTTCTTTATCGATTAAATCATTAATCAAAAGAATCTCATTCGTCGTTGAGGCAACTTCTGCACAAAATAAGGTATAGTTACCATAAACATACGGCTGTTCTTTTCTAGTATAGTAGGAATGGATAGAGTGTCCCATCTCATGAGCGAGTGTTGACACATCATTTAGCTCATAATTATAATTCAATAAAACATACGGCATCGTATCATAGCTTCCCCATGAATAAGCGCCACTTCGTTTTCCCTTGTTTTCGTAAACATCTACCCATCCTTCTTTGATTCCTTCATCAAAAATATCTAAATATTCTTGACCTAACGGATTTAATCCTTCTTTCACCATGTTAACCGCATCGCTATACGCGATATGTTGATTAGGAATATCAATAACAGATACATATAAATCATACATATGTATGTCATCTAATCTTAATAATTTTTTCTTTAAGCCAACATATCGATGAAGTGAAGTTAAATTGTTGTTAATCGTTTGGATGGCATTTTTATAAACGTCAACTGGAATATCATTCGGATTTAATGAAGATTCGAGCGTTGAAGCATATTTTCTCGTTTTGGCATAAAAGATAGATGTTTTCAATGAACTTGTTAAACTTGTCGCAATTGTATTTTCATACTTTTTGTATGTCTCAAATAATAATTTAAAAGTATCTTCTCTGACTCGTCGGTCTTTACTTTTAATTAAAGAACTGTAATTTCCTTCTGTTAATTCAATCTCATGACCGTTTTCATCTTTAATTTTTCCAAACGTCATATCGGCATTCGTAAGCATAGAATAGATACTTTCAGCAGCCCCTAAACAATCAGTTGCAGATGCCAATAATTCTTCCATTTCCTTAGAAAGGATATGTGGTTTTTCTTTTAAAAGCATGTTAAAGAACGTCTCATATACACGAAGTTCTTCATCCTCTTCTATCATTTTTTCAATCGTACCGTCCTCAAGAGATAAAATTTCGGGTGTGAAAAAGGCATTATAACTTGAAAACTGGGCCATAAACGGATCAATCTTATTAACTAATGTCTGAAACTCTGAATTTGACGTATCTTCATGACTTTTCATGTGGGCAAAGACAGATAACTTTTCTAATGTGCGAGCAAGTTCCTCTTCTAACTTTAAATACGCCTTTAACTCTGTGACACAACTTAGTTTACCTTGAAAATCTTTTAATTTCGGAGCCTTTTCTTTTAACTGTACAAAATCTTGCTCCCAAGCTTGCGTACTAGCATAAATTTTTTCAATTTTCCACTTATCTTCTGCTTTAATTTCATTTCTAGTTTTTAACCCTGTCGTCTGGCTCATGTTTCTCTCCTTCTTATCAATATAAATTGATCATTTTTTTTTGACTTAACTTCATTTTACTACTTTTCCCCCCTAATAATTCATCATTATCATTATTTTTTAAGCGATTACTCACACAAGAATCCAATTATGGATCATTTAAGATCTTGCTTTTCTTTGCTTAAGAGCTAATTAAACCTCTCTGACCCATCGTTCACGCACTCATCCATTCTATAAATAATTTAAATCCGTGTTGTATCATTGTTTTATACTTCAAGCTACTTCTATAAATAACCTACAGATGCCAATCACAAAGATACCCATTTTTATTATTCCATATCAAATTCGTTTTCATTAAATCCCCATTACAAAGTGTTCATGAATATATCTTTTTTCGTTCTACTCGTTTTCTAGCTGAGAGGCTGATAGTCTAGGTAGACGCACAGAAAAAAAGATGAAGTTCACCCTTTCCCCCCTGCTCCTGTCTAGTAGATAGGGTGCAGGGCATTTTTAGGGTATCCACATCTTTTTAGCTTTTAATCATACAACATAACTTTTCAGTTAAGTATTTAGATACTTAATCTTCAATTCCTCAATGACATTCTTTTGATAATACATGATCAAAAGTGCAATTAAACTAAAGATAAATAAAATTGAGACCGAGGCCGTGAAAAAGAAGAATAAAGCTCCTAATATCAAGACGCCCCAAATCGTAAATGTAATAACAAATTTCTTTAGGATTAACATGAATGAAAGTAGTAGTGCATCCTTTAATTTTATATGAAATGAAACGATAAGTGGCAAGGTATAAAATGTCATGGAACTCATGATGATAAATAATAAAATAAACAAATAACGAAGGGGTGATACTTTATGGAGGATATCTACATATAAAATGACGAGGACACTTAATTGGATCGTCCAAACGAATAGGGATATCTTGAAGTTATTTTTATATGCTTTAAAGAAATCTTTCGTTATCGTTGATTCTTTCTTATTTATTAGTTTATTCATGGCAGATAGTAAGGCTACCATTCCTGGTCCTATGGGGATTAAGGCTATAAACACTTCCAAAGTACTAACTCGTGTATCCATTAAATAAAGGTAAGCTATAAAAACCGCTGGTATATTTACTAGGAGAAAATATATATTGCCTACAACAAGATAAGAAGCTACTGAAAACATGTTAAATATTGAAAGTTTATTATTTTTGTCAAGATTCATCTTATATCCCCTATCTAATAAATATTTATATCTATTCCTAAGAATATCCATCGTATCCTTAGGAATTGTCCTGTTTATTTTTAAAAAACTATCAGTTCAAGCGGTATAGAAACTGATCAATCCTGTTAATCTCACTAGATGTAAACCAGTTGAAATCGCACGATTCTCTGTTTCTGGCACAAATCCAAATTATTTTTATATTTTGTATATTAGGTTTTAAACCTTAAATACTTTAATACGCTCATATTATGTCAATTGGTTTAATTATATTTAATGATACAACTTTCATTCGGTTCGATTGAAACTCTGATTGCACCAAATGTGACATGACCTTTTTGAACTTGTTCCGCTATGCTAACTGGTTTATTATTAACCTCTACATGCTTGATAGTTTCGTCTAGTAAGCATGTCCACTGAATTTTTCCGCTACAATGATTGGTTATTTCTATTTCCTTTTCTTTTACAACTGAAATATCAAGTTCACCATCAAATACCGGAATATCATCTACTTCTAACCACTCGATATCCTCTGGCATTTGAACATAAGTTTCAATAGCATGCGTTTCTCCCTGTGGCTTTAAGCCTATCATTCCATCTACTATTGCATATACAACGTTATATGAAACTTCGGGATATTCTCTTCTCGCTTTTTTCTCATGACATAGGTCTTTAATATACTCAAAAGCTTCATTACAATAGCGATGTTTAAACAATACTTCGGGATAGTAAGATTCTAACTCAATCACCCTATTATCATAATGCAGAAGCGTATCTATAGCTTGTTCGACCCGCTCTGTACTATTTGCTAGATCAAAAAGTAGAGGGACGGGTGTCAATAGTTTCCAGTCACGTTGAGTACTTTTACTAGAAACTCCCTTAAATTCTTCATTTAGTAGTTGAATACTATAATAATTTTTATTTTCCTCACTCCACCAACTTGAGTTAAATATCTCCTTTAACTTTTTGGCCTTTTCTTTATATACATTGGAATGATGCCTATCATGAGCTAATTTCAAAATTTCTGCATAAGCGTTATAAGCTCCATATTGTAAAGCTAATAAATCAACACCTGTAACGATTTTTAATTTTCCAACATAGTCTTCTAAGTAAGTTGGAATTCCCATATACGATGGTAATCCTTCTTTATATTCTAAAAGACCATCGTGATTGCTATCCCAGCATTCAACATACTCATTAACTGTTTTTTCATAGAAATTTTTAAATATTGGATCCTCAATGTAATCTCTATCTCCAGTCCAAAGATATTGTCTATAACAGCATTCCATCACATCGAAGTTAGCAGGAAGGTTATACCAAAAATCCTTATCAGTTTTGTAATCAACGGGTGCTGGTTTATTATCACTGTCAATTTCCCAATAACTGCACCACATCTTAGATTCACTGATGTTTTCTGCAAATTTCTTCAACATATTTTTTGTGTGCGCTTGTAATCCGAGAACATGAGCCCCCCCACTGTGGTGAGCTACATCTCTCATGCAAAATGCTCTTCTACCTGGTAA
>JBOFCV010000467.1:0-7140 GCA_051646305.1 Turicibacter sp. | reverse complement strand
TTCAATATCTTTCAAATTCCAAAAAATCTCTTCACGATGTCCATATAAGACAGAATTACCTTTTTCTCCAATTAACGGTGTCTGTGTATCAAGCCCTACACCCTGATTCAAGATTTGATTTGTTGTCCCAATACGGATAGGTAAAACTTGTTCAAACTCTGCAATTTTAAGCGTTGAAATGATCGTTGCATCTCTTATTTGTTCTTCTTTACTTACCTGTTGACTCGTGAATTGTTCTTTTTGCATTTCCCATTCCTTTAATGACTGTTTTACCTGTTGTTTCATTTCAAAAATCGGGAATATACCGATTACTAAAAACACAATTCCCCCAGTAATTAGTAAAATTGAAAATATTCTAATGACTATTCTTTTCATAAATATCTCACCTCATAAAACAATTATATAATCACTCTGACACCCTGTTTTCATAGATGATAAAAATATCTATTTATTATTTTAACGATAAAAGGAGAGAAAATAAATTCTCTCCTTTTATTTCTGTATACTTTTTTATTGATTGTAATTTAAGTTATCAAAACTTAATACATTTTTAGTTTGGTTTTCTGCGTCAATATATTCTACTGTCACACGATCCCCTTCACGAGTAATCGGAAGTTCTGGAGAAATTGTACTTGGTGCCATTAATAATAGTCCTGGTTGTCCTTCTAAAATTAATGAGTAATACGTATTTCCACCAGCTTGGCTCATTCCAAAACGCTCAACAACAGCTGTTAAAGATTTTCGTTCACCTGATGGTAAGTTTGTAAAATCACCTTTACCAAACATCACTTTGATGTAGTTAGCTCGAGCGTCACTTAACGTTTCACCCGTTCCGACCATTGAATAATCTTTAACATTAACAAACGCATATTGTTTAACTAATCCTTGTTTATCTTTTAATGTCATAAAATACGTCGGTTCATTTTCAATATTTAATAATAATGGGAAGCTAGATGTGTATCCTAAGTTTTGAACTTTACCTTCAGCTGACTTCATTGAAGCTGTCTCAGTTGCTCCTGCAATCTTATAGAAGGTTGTTTCTTTTGTACGTGTATTTGATAGCATGAAACCAACGGTTGACTCGTCAGCACCTGCAGATGTCATCCCCGTATAGAAATACCATTCCCCATCTAAGAACATATAATTAGTTCCAGGTGTTGTTTGAATAATACCTTTTTTAGCAAATAAGGTATTCATAAATCCATTCACATACCAACCCCAGTCATTAATTTGATTAATAACAAATGACGCCGGTTGTACACGATCAATCCAAACTGGTGCATCAGCTGTTGCATATTTATGTGTCTCACCCGTTTGTGCATCAACAGTTACAACACCCGTTGCATCAGCTCCACCATTAATCCCAACTTTTTTATTATACGTTGTGACAACCCAGAATGGGCGTCCTTCGTCATCTAATTCAAATGAGAAATCAGTCAATCCTTCTGTCATATTTCCTTCAAAATAAACTTTACGTTTGATATCATCACCAAAATACGCGGATGGTAAATATTTTAAATGAATAGGATTGCCTTGTGAATCTTGTTGAACTAAACGAACATCTTGCGCATCAGTTGCAGAAACCATGACATATCCTGGTGTTCCTTCTCTATTAGATATCCACTTAATCACATCCGTGTGCTCGAGTGGTGCAACCCAGAATAAATCCTCTTTCACACTAATCAATGTAAAATCTCCAACATAAACTTGAGAACCTAATCCAATATCTTCACCTAATTTTTTATCCCCTAAACGGCGAGCATAAGCCTCATCAACAATTGGGATTTTCCCTAAATCAACTGATGGAATATCATCAACAAATTCTTTTGTTTCAATATTACCAATTAAATTTTTATAATCATCACTCCAAAAAACAGGAATTGATGATAAATTATATCCAATATAAATAACAACCATGACGATAAAAACTGTTTTTACTTTTCCACCTGGAAACGCAAGTTCACGTCCCTTAGCTAAATCTTGAAAAACATATCGAACATCTTCGTAAAAATAAGCAATAACAGCAACGATTAGAAGTCCATAAAATAAACTAAATCCCTCTTCAAATCGTAAATTTAATGGAACTAATAAAACATAATCTGCGATTAAAAATAAAATCACAATAGGAACAATAGCAATTAAAATATTACGTAACCTTTTCATAACTCCACTCCATTATATTTAGTAGATTTTACCTCTCGGTATTAGAATTATTATACCAAAGCTAGATAGTCAATACTAGCGATTTATGATGTCGATAATCCTTTACACATATATTCCGTATTTTAGTAGTTGAATTACCGTTATACATTCTGATTATTTTGATTACCTCATCCAAATCAAAGATCCTATTTTTATTAGGACAATTTGCTCTGAAATATTATGAGGACAATGTACAGACCGTACATAATAAGTTTTATTCACCGCAATACATTATACTTATGTAGAATGTATAAATGAAGCAAAAAAACCCCTGTACCATTTTGGTTACAAGGGGGGCGTTAAAGAACATTTGGTGGATAGAAGGTATTATTTTGAAAGTATTAAATAAATCTGCGCCGCAAACCGAGATTTTTTAAATAATTAGTTATATATTTTGAGGAGTACAAAACTAATATACGAGGATAGTTCTCTTTCAAGAACTAGATGTCCCTTCAAAATAATACGCTAGTTTGAGTGATAATATTTTCAATCTCATGACTTATTGAAAATAAAACTAGTTCCTTCATCTGCTGCGAAATCAGCAATATTGCTTCAACATTTCTATTATACTATATTTCTTGCAAATATTGTGAATTTTTTGAAAAACTTTGTGAATTTTTTGTTATTTTTATGTTAATTTATGCAGATAATACTACCTTGAATCTGACGTAGAAAATGAACCCCCTATCTTAACAAAAGATACGTTAGTACGTAATCTACATTAACTACCCTCATAAAAAAGGAGCGTTATCCACGATAACGCCTCTCCATTTTCCTTTTAAAGTAATGACTAAACTTGTTATTTAGAAATTGATGCCGTAATTTCATCTACCATCTTAAGTGTAGAAGTAAATCCACCAACTGATGTGTACCAAACAACAGCATCTAAGTAAATAATTTGATCAGATTCATAGGCAGATGTTGAACGAATTAATTCATTATCTAAAACAGCTTTCGCAGGTGAGTCACCCCCAACAACTGCTCCACGGTCCACTACAAATAAATAATCTGGATTTACGTCAGCGATATATTCAAATGACACTTTAGATCCATGAGTTGAAACTTCAATACTTGCATCAGCTGGAATGAATCCAAACGCATTATGAATAATTCCAAAACGTGATTGTTCACCATATACACTAACTGATCCTTCATTAACAAGTGAAACTAACGCATTAATATTCATTGACTCCACTTGCGCTTTTAAAGTTGCAACAGACTCTTCAACTTTTACTAACTCGCTTGCAACAAATTCTTCCTTACCAAACAACTCACCTAATAAAACCATATTTTGTTTAAATGAAGCTAAATAATCTTCATCATCAAGCGTCATCATAACTGTTGGTGCAATTTCTGATAATTGTTCATAAAAATCACGTTGACGACCTGAAATAATAATTAAATCCGGTTTAGCAGCATAAATCGCTTCGAAATCAGGCTCTTTTAACCCACCTAAGTTTACATACTCTTCACTTGCATATTTCGTTAAATAGTTTGGTAATCCTGATTGAACAACACCGTCCACTTCAACTCCCATATAATCTAGAGCATCAACCACACCATAATCAAAAACTAACACAGTTTCAGGGTTTTTTACAACTTCCGTTTCTCCCTGTTCATGCGTAATAACCATTGTTTCCAAACCTTGTGCTAATTCATTTGAAGCTGGTTTGATTAAAGTTGTCACTCCTGCTAATCCTACTAACACAATTGCCATAATAACTAATAATTTTACATTTTTCTTCATTTTTCTTCACCCCTATAATTTTTTGGTGCTAAACTTTATTCTAAATAATATAGCTATCTAAATTTAATCATTAACCAAAACTTGATAAACCTATTCTTTGTTATAGTTAATTCTATCCTTTAAATATTTAGCAACATCATTTAAATATTTAGCTTTTATTTTTATAAAAAGCACTCGTTTTAAACATTTAAATGTTTGAAATCAATTGCCTTTTAGTAATAAACACAAATTTTCTTACCATTGAGTTCTTGGATTTCAAAATCCATCTCGTAAATACTTTCCAACACAGGCTTTTGCATAATCTCATCGACTGATGCGTTGGCAACTATTTCACCATTTTTTAATGCCACGATATAATCTGAATAACACGACGCAAAGTTTATATCATGGATAACTAGGACAACTGTTTTTCCGAGCTCATCTGTTATTTTTCGTAACAATTTCATAATTTGAACACTGTGTTTCATATCTAAATTGTTAAGCGGTTCATCCAATAAGATATAATCTGTGTCTTGAGCTAAGATCATCGCAATAAACGCACGTTGATTTTGACCGCCACTCAACTCATCCAAGTAGTGATGCTCAAGCTCTTTTAGTTCCATATAATTTAGCGCGAGTTCAATTTTTTCTTCATCAACCGCTGTTAAATGATTCCCACTATGCGGAAATCTCCCAAAAGCGACTAAATCTCTCACGCTTAATCTAACTGATAAATGATTACTTTGTTTTAGGATAGCTAGCACTTTTGATAAATCATTTGGCTTCCAAGTCGAAAGCTCTACACCATTTACAGAAACTGTTCCACTATCTTGTTTCATTAAACGACTAACCATTCCTAAGACCGTACTTTTCCCTGCCCCATTTGGTCCAATAAATGAGGTGATTTTACCTTCTTGTATGTTTAGCGAAACGTTATTCACAACGTTCTTAGCACCATATTTTTTTGAAATATTTGAAACCTTAATCATAAACGTTCCTCCTTTAATAACATGTAAATAAAGTATGTTCCACCCACAAAATTGATTAAGACACTGATGGTTGTGCTAAAATGAAACACGCGCTCAACCATAACCTGTCCTCCAACTAAGGCGATAATACTAATTAAAATCGCAGCAGGTATTAGCACCTGATGACGATAATCTTTAATTAATTGATACGCAATATTAACAACGAGTAACCCTAAGAAAGTGATGGGACCAACTAAAGCCGTTGGAACCGCGATTAAAACCGCAACAACTTTTAACAAGCGTTTCACGATGACCTCATAATCAAGGCCTAAATTGATTGCATGTTCTCGTCCCAAAGCTAATACATCTAATTTTTTTATATCATCAAATGCATAAGCAATGGTTAAACTCATGATGATAATTGAAGTATATAGTAGTTTTTCATTAATTGAACTAAAACTTGCGAACATTTTATCTTGCACAAATAAGAACTCATTTGGATCAAGTATTTGCTGCATAAACGATGAAACACTTTGGAATAAAGTTCCTAAGATCATCCCAACCAATAAGAGATAAAAGATATTCTTTGCTTCACCTTTAAACATGAGGCGATATAAGATCAGTGAAAATCCAACCATTAAACCGACTGACATTAAAAAATTAACATTCGGTCCTAAATTATGCAGGGTAAGTGATCCAAACAAAAAGATGATTCCTGTTTGAAGTAACATAAATAATGAATCCAACCCTAGAATACTTGGTGTTAAAATTCGATTCCCTGTAATAGTTTGAAATATCATCGAAGAAATCGCAATCCCTGAACCGGTTAAAATAATGGCGATTAATTTAGGAATTCTTTTAGATATAACATATTGTGCTGTTGTAGCATCCAGATTTCCAAACAAGAAAATCAAACTAAATGCGACAGCAAGTAATAATAGAATATTTAACATTTTACGCTGCTGCATTTGATTTCCTCCTCATGAGTAAGATTAGGAAGATGATACTTCCACTAATTCCGACTGTTAAACTAATTGATACTTCGTATGGGTAAATAATGAGACGACTGACAATATCACAAGCGAGTAAGAAAATAGCTCCAAGTAATGCTGTGTGTCCTAAACTATTCTTTAAGTTATCCCCCGCATAAATTGATACGATATTTGGAACAATGATTCCGATAAATGGAATGGTTCCGATAGTCACCACAATCACAGAAGAGATAAGGGCGATAATACTTAGCCCGATATTCACAATAGTTTGATGATTTAATCCTAAGTTTGTTGAAAAATCTTCACCCATTCCGGCAATTGTAAATCGATTAGCATAAATAAATGCAACGACTAACAATGGGATACTGATATAAAGTAATTCGTAATTCCCTTTCATAACGTTCGTAAAATCCCCTTGTGCCCAAGATGAAATATTTTGAACCAGATCATATTGATACGCAATAAAAGTTGTAATCGAACTCACAACATTTCCAAGCATCATTCCGATTAAAGGAATAACTAATGTATTTTGAAATTTCATCCGTTTTAACATACCCATAAATAAGAAAGTTCCACCTAAAGCAAAAACAAATGAAAGAACCATTTTATTCATCATACTGGCCCCTGTAAAAAATACCATCGCCATAAGCATCCCAAGTTTTGCAAAATCAACCGTTGCAGCAGTCGTTGGCGATACAAATTTATTTCTTGTTAAAAGTTGCATAATTAATCCACTGATACTCATTCCAATTCCAACAACCCAGATGCTTAATAATCTTGGAATACGACTGACAAACAAAATAAAGGTTTGTTCTATATCTCCGTCCAATAGTGAACTAAAGGTTAATTCTTTTACTCCAATAAAGATTGAAATAAGAGATAGAATGATTAATATTAAAGCTAAGTATCGTTTTCTCATATTTTATCTCCCTCTATCTAATGAATATAATTATTATCGTTTGAATTTGATAATGGTTATCATTTATAAAAGTATTATATGCTATTTCTTCCATTAACACAACCCATTTGATAATTATTATCATTAAAGTTGTTAAATATATCTAATTTATATTATTTTCATGACATTCACGAACGATTTTGAGTGAAATTTATTATTTTTTATAAATAAAAAAGCATCAGCTGTTCAGTATTCTGAACGCTGATGCTTTTAAAATTAATCTACTAATAACTCTCTTAAGACACGACCATCTGCTTGTGGCATGTCAAATCCTAAAATAGCGGCACAAGTAGG
>JBOFCV010000460.1:0-4583 GCA_051646305.1 Turicibacter sp. | reverse complement strand
CATCAGAAAGAGCGGTTGATACTCTGGAGACATTAACAGAACTTCCTTTTAAAACTCATAAAAAATTAAAAGAATGGAATTTTGGAACCTTTGAAGGTGAAGGAGAACATCTAAATCCGCCCTTACCTTATAATGATTTTTTTGTCCAATTTGGTGGAGAGGATCAACTTGAGGTAGAAAAAAGACTTAATGAAGCTATTACAAAAATAGCGACTGAAAGCTCTAATGAACAAATTTTGATTGTTTCTCATGGTGGTGCTATTGCTAATTTTTACAGAAAATGGGAAAATTATAGTCAAGTAAGAAGAGAAGGAGCAATCCCAAATTGTTCTATTTTTAAATATGAGTATGATGATGATATTTTTGTGTTAAAAGAAATTATTCGTCATGATTTCTCTTCTATTATGCCAAAATAAAAGCTAGAGGAAGATTAAGATGTCAATATTTGAGAAGATAAATATGAATGACTTATCAAGCGTTGAGGTAGAGATTTATAAGTACATTGTTAATAATTTGGATAAAGTTATTTTTATGAGAGTTAGAGATATTGCACTAAATGCCAATGTGTCTTCAACATCTGTTTTTCGATTTATAAAAAAATTAGGATTTTCTTCTTTTCCTGAGTTTAAATTATACATAAAAAATAATTTATCTAAAGGACGTTTTCCAGGTGAGAGCCATAAAATTAGTATTGCTCAAAGAATGGAAGATTTGACTTTAAATATTTATCATCCAGATATTGAATATCAGATTGAGCAAATGGCTAAAAAAATTCAAGAAGCAGATTGTTTAATTTTTTTAGGCTTAGGTGCATCAGGTGCTATTGCTGAGTATGCTTCTAGAAAATTTGCAAATTTAGATTACTTTTCAGTTAGCTTCCATGAATTAACATACCCTTTTCATAGCATTTTAAAGAGCCATCAAAATAATGTCGTTATTGCTCTAAGTGTTTCTGGTGAAACTAAGGAAATGATTGAGGCTATAGCTAATATCGAAAAACAAGCTTCAGTTTATTCCTATGCTATTACAGCTGGGAAAAATAGTAACTTATCGCGTTTATGTGATTATTCAATTGAATACTTTACTGAAGAGGATCGAAAAAACGTATTTTATGATTTATCGAGTCAAATACCAGCGATGCTGATTATTGAATCTGTCTTTGGGTATGTCTATGATCATAAAGTCAAAGAAATTAATGAAGCTGTTGAATAAAATAAAGTTGTTAGTTAAGGTTTAAAAGCTTAATTAACAACTTTTTTATTTACTCAATTAAGTTTGGAACAGCTTGTTCCTTTTTAGGAATATATTTCTATCTGATGGAATAGAAATCAGAATGCATAAAAACGCTTTAAAATGATAAAAAATATATTATGATGAAGTCATAAATCGAAAGGGGTTTCAAAATGGAAAAAATGAATAGTTTTTTAGATCGTACGCTGGTACCATTAGCAACAAAATTAAATAATCAAAGACATGTGGCAGCAGTTAGGGATGCCTTTATGTTAATCTTCCCATTAACAATTGCGTCCTCAATGGTTATTTTGGTCAACAACTTACTATTTTCTCATGATAGCTTTATCGTGCAATTATTTGGATTATCAAAAATCTTTCCTAACTTAGATGCAGCTCAAAAAGTGCTGACGCCTGTAGCTAATGGAACGATTAATATTATGAGTATTTTTATTACTTTTTTAGTCGCACAAATTTTAGCAAAACATTTTAAAGCAGACGATACATTAGTTGGTTTAACAAGTATTGCAGTCTTTATGATTTTATATCCATCACCATTTAGCACTAATGATATGAATGTTTTATCAACTCAATACTTAGGAGCTCAAGGATTATTTGTAGCAATTATTGTCGGTTGTTTAGTCGGAGAATTTTTATCTAAATTATTCCAATTTAAAAAATTACAAATTAAAATGCCAGAGATGGTACCACCAGCAGTATCTCGTTCATTCTCAGGGATGTTACCAATTGTTATTGTTGTAGCAGTTGCTGCTATTTTTAGTTTCTTAATTTCAATGGTTGCACCAGGCGGAATTAATGAGTTAATCTACAAGAGTTTACAAGCTCCTTTAAGAGATTTAGGTGGAAATGTGTTTGGTGTTCTGATTTTAGCATTCTTACAAACATTACTATTTTCAGTTGGTATTCATGGACCAAATACATTAAATGCTGTACGTTCAGCAATCTTTACAGAACAAGATTTAGCTAACTTAGAATTTATCAACAACGGTGGTTCTTTATGGGATGTTCCATATAAAGAAACTTGGGGAGTTTTAAATGATATGTTTGCCAATATGGGTGGAACAGGTATGACATTAGGTTTAATTATTGCTATCTTTATTGCTTCAAAAAGAGCCGATCAAAGAGAAGTGGCAAAAATGTCATTAGTACCAGGAATTTTCCAAATTAATGAACCAATGATTTTTGGTTTACCAATTGTGTTAAATCCAATTTTAATTATTCCGTTTATCATAACACCAATGGCTAATATTTTAGTTGGTTATTTTGCAACAGTTGTCTTTAAAATTATGCCAACGCCTGCAATCGGTGTACCTTGGACAACTCCAGGAATTATCAATTTATTCCTTGGAACAGGCGGGAATATTATGGGAGCAGTAGTGGGAGTTGTATGTTTAGCAGTTTCTGTCTTAATTTACTTACCATTTGTTATTGCTTCTAACAGAGCACAAAAAATCGAAATTTAAAGATACTGGAGAGATTAATCATGGCAAAAGAATTACCAAAGAATTTTTTATGGGGTGGGGCACTTGCAGCTCACCAAGTAGAAGGAGCATGGAATGAAGCTGGTCGTGGCATGAGTATTGCTGATGTAATGACAGCTGGTGGAAATGGAATTTCTCGTAAAATTACTGAGGGAATTCTTGAGAATGAGTATTATCCAAATCACGAAGCGATTGATTTCTACCATCAGTACAAAGAGGATATTCAATTATTTAAGGAAATGGGATTAAAGTGTTTACGAACTTCTATTTCATGGAGTCGTATTTTCCCAAATGGAACAGAACAAGAACCAAATGAGGCGGGTTTACAGTTTTATGATGATTTATTTGATGAGTTAATTAAAAATGGCATAGAGCCAGTTATTACCTTATCTCACTTTGAAATGCCATATAACTTATATAAAGAATTTGGTGGGTTTGGTAACAAAGAAGTTATCCCATTATTTGTAAAATTTGCTAAATGTGTATTTACGAGATATAAAGATAAAGTGACTCATTGGATGACATTTAATGAAATCAATAATCAAGCTGATGGACAAGAAGACTTACATGTTTGGACTAACTCAGCCATGATTTTAAATGAGACAGATAATAAGGAGGAAGTTGTTTTCCAAGCAGCGATGAATGAATTGATTGCTAGTGCTTATGCTGTCAGAGAAGGAAAGAAAATTAATCCTAATTTTAAAATCGGTTGTATGATGGCTTATGTGCCAATTTATCCTCACTCATGTAATCCAAATGATATGATTGCATCATTAAAAATCAATGAAAGAAGATATTTTTATAGTGATGTTCATGTACGCGGCGTGGTACCTAGTTACACACAAAAATACTGGGAAAGAAATAACTATAACATTGAAATCAGTGAAGAAGAAAAAGCTGTATTAAAAGAAGGTACAGTTGATTACATTGGTTTTAGTTATTATATGTCTGGAACAGTTTCAACAGATATGACAATCGAAGGCATGCCTAATAAAGATTTTAAAGGAACTCAGATGGTTAGAAATCCATACATTGAGTCATCTGATTGGGGTTGGCCAATTGATCCTGTAGGTTTAAGATATATTTTAAATACTGTCTATCAAAGATATAATGTGCCACTATTTATCGTTGAAAATGGTTTTGGTGCTTATGACCAATTAGATGAAAACAATTTTATTAAAGATGATTACCGAATAGATTATTTAAGTAAACACATCGAACAAATGGAACTTGCAATTGTGGAAGACGGAGTAGATGTTATTGGTTATACACCGTGGGGCATTATAGATATTGTAAGTTTTGGAAGTGGCGAAATGGAAAAACGTTACGGCATGATATACGTAGATAAAGATAACAAAGGTGAAGGAACTCTAAAAAGAAGCAAAAAAATGTCCTTTGATTGGTATAAAAATGTTATCGCAACAAATGGAGCGGAACTCTAAAAGATTTGAAGGGAGTGTGACAAAATTAAGTCACACTCCCTGATTTATAAACTAAACGGTGTCACAGAAGTAGCTTCTACGGAAATAACCCGAAAACCACAAAAAATTTGAAAAGCAATTTTCGTGGTTTCCTTCTTATTTCTTGAAGCTGAACACTTCTGTCACAACCTCTTTTATCTTAATAATTAGGAGGAAAAAAGATGTTTTTAAGTATTGATATTGGTGGCACAACAATAAAGTATGGCATTGTAGACCGACAAGGAAATATACTCAAAAAATCTGCTGTTAAAACAGAAGATAATAAAGAAATTTTTTTAGCTAGTTTATTAACTATTTATCATGAGGTTAAAAAAGATTATGAAATTGAAGGCATCGGAATCAGTGCTCCAGGAATTATAGAAAAAAATGG
>JBOFCV010000504.1:0-6014 GCA_051646305.1 Turicibacter sp. | reverse complement strand
CGTCATTCCTAGTATTCCTGTTATTTTCAATATAGTTATCGTATACGTAACTAACATAAATTCAAATACAGTTTGTCTTATTTTAAATATTTTTCTTTTTTTTGTTAGGTAAAATATAGCTAAAATTATTGAGTATATTATTAGTCCAGCTCCTATACATCTTATAAGTATCCACAAACCATCTGAAATATAATCATTTAAATCCATATAAAACCTCTTTCTATGATTAAAAATCATTTTTTTATACATCTATAATAAAAATATGTTTCTTACAAATACTTATTATGAAGCTACTTAAGTAAACCGTCCTGTATAAATCAAAAAAGCACTACATTTTTTAAAACCATGTGCTTTTTCTTTCTCGGGTTACACCTCATCACTTTTTTACTAGCAACCTAGTTTCCCCTCTGTTCATTAATCGAATCATTATGCTTACCACTCATTTTTATCAATCTATCATTGAGATAATCTCATTATTTATTTTAATAGCTGTTATCGTTTCAAAATCTATTAGAGCAGGACTTATGAATTTTAACGTCGCACTCTCTTGGTCAATCCAAGATGTTTTCAATTCAACACTTATCGTTTGACCTTCTTGATTTATTAAAGCAACATTCCAATTCTCTTTCACAAGTGGTCCATCAACTTGAAGGGTAATTCCTAGTGGAGAGACACTCACTTCAGTCATAATCGAATCACCTGCTTTAATACTAGTTTTTTGGCTAAATGACTCCTCAACTGAATCTAATTTAAATTTAATGCTCCAATCCCCTTCCACATAATCAACATTTTCAACAAAGTATCCTTTTAAATTCAGTTGTGAAAGTTGGGCAGGGTCAACTTTTAACATATATTCCGTTATATTACGTCCGTATTGCGTTTCATTTTCTTCATTTGCTCCAAAATTTACTGAACCATTCGTCATTTCAATCTCTTGTCCTGATCCATCTGTAAAGAAAAAATACCCATGATCATCAATATTTGTCTCAGGCCAAGTGACTTGAATGTGAAGGATATCATCAATATACCCGACATTTGAAATCGTTAAAAAATCAAGTTCAGGAACACTAATATTGAGTTGCCCAGGTTTTAAAACGTGAAATGTTTCCATCTCTTTGATCATAAGTCCTCCACCGCCTGAGGAGTCACCGTCACTTAGTGTTATCACTTCGACTTCTTTAGCTAAAAGAGCATTCCAATCTAGGTTTATATCTACACTTTCATATTCTATTCTCTGGGTTATAAAACTTTGAATCCCTAGTCTAATGTCTTTACCATTTAAGTTTTCACCTCCATTTCCTATTAAGCGAAGCGTTGCTGTTTGCGTGTCTTCGTTATAGTCAATCGTTTGCATATTTAAAATACTAACGCCCTTTAGCGTATAATTATAAACATCTAAGGTTGCATCTAAGCGTCCACCTATTAAATCTTTTAGTGTTAAGTAAATCACAACTTGTTCATCGTCATTCATTGCACCTAGAACTTCTAATTTAAATCCATTGTTTTCATCAGCTAAATTAATAGGTTGAAGAGACGTCACTAGATCTGATCCAATCAAATAGATAAGCTCTTGAATACGTGGGCTTGCTGCTAAGACATTAACAGATAAGAAGAAACATAGACCTGTTGCAAGAATAACTGTTAAACGACGATTTTGCCTTAAAGGAGACTTTTTTATTAACCTATGATTAATTTTGTCATGCAGTTGTTCAATTTTGGGGGTATTTATTTGTTCTAGTATTTCTTTAAGTTGTTGTTCTTCTGAATTAAAATTCATTTATCATCACACTCCCAGTTAGTTCTTTTTTAAAATCTACTAATTCGTTTGATAACTTTTTTCTAGCGCGTTCGTATCGTTTTCGAAGCGTACTAGCTGGTAGATTATAAATTTCTTCTAGCTCTTGGTACTGTCGTTCTTCAATGATTCGGTTAAAAATTAACCCACGTTCTAACGATGATAACGTCATGAGCGCCTCGTGGATTGCATCACTCATATATGGTGTGTGCTTTTGTTCCTGGTGCGGAATAAAAAATAATAGTTTTCGTTTTCTGATCACATCCATGCACTGATGGTAGGCAATTCTATAAAGCCAAGCAGATAATGAGGTTCCACTTTGAAATTGATGACGTTTTTGGTACGCCTTAATAAACGTGACTTGCACGACATCTTCTGCCTCATGGTAATCACATAAAATATTATGGCAATATCTTGTGAGTGCGTGACTGTATAAGGTGATGGCCTGTGTTAATTCAGCTTCTCCCCCACTTGAAAAATGATCATTTAAATACTCGTGTGTCACTCTAATCCTCCTCTTTAACTTTACTTAATGTTTCTTTTATTTAAGTGTAACATTAAATGAAGCATTTTTCTTTTCATACTTATAACGCTTGAAAAGCATGATTTGTGACAACAAGGTCTATAATTTTTACAAAATCTGTTTTTTTTATTATTTTAAGTTAGCTTATACGCTTGAATAACGCTAGGTCTCCTGTGCTCAAATATTAAGCGTGGGATTAAGTTCTACTGGGCGTTAGTAAAACCTTTGATTCACACCTGCTTTTTATTATCTGGGTGTTTAAATACAAGGGGGCCTTGCGTACATAAAAAAAGAGGAAACTCTTTAACAAGTCTCCTCTAATTTTTGAAAAGGTTTATCCCATTTCTAGATTTATTCATTTTGTCAACGATTATCTAGTAACCTTTTCATTTGATTGTGATATTAGCAAACACGACCGCAGCCGCAACCACATCCTATGATCACTAATAAGATAAATAATACTAAGATAAATGCACAGTTATTTCCAAACATTTTGTTCAACTCCTTCCATTATTTTTTTTTGTTTTTAATTAACACCAACGTTGGCCACATCCGCAGCCGATAATAACTAATAAGATAAATAGTACTAAGATAAATGCACAGTTATTTCCAAACATTTTGTTCAACTCCTTTATATTTTTTTATATGGAAACCTAATCCTCATCCTAAATAAGGATTAGGTTTTTAATTTTTATTACATAGTGAGTCTATTAGCATACGCGTTGACTGCATCCGCAGCCAATGAGAACTAATAAAATAAATAATACTAAGATTAATGCACAATTATTTCCAAACATTTTTTTCAACTCCTCGATTAACTTCATGAAACTTTTACATCGAACTTTGAATTGCTTCTTTAGTTTTATTTTTTATTAATTTTGTTATTTTTACTTACTAGCACCAGCTTTGATTGCATCCGCACCCAATAATAACTAATAAAATAAATAACACTAAAATAAATGCAACATTATTTCCACACATACTATCAACTCCTCTATTTATTTCATCCATTTTTTAAACATAATCTATAGAACCTAAATGCTTAAGAGTATGTTTGCTTTGATCACTTTATTTTTGCTACTTAATTAGCATACGCGTTGGCCACAGCCACAGCCGCACCCAATGATAACTAAGAGAATAAATAATACTAAGATAAATCCTACATTATTTCCGAACATTTTTTTCAACTCCTCGATTGAATTCTTTCATTTAACAAACATAATGAATAAATTACAATCCATTATGTTTGTTTGACTCACTTTGTTTCATACTATTTTATTAGCATACGCGTTGGTTACATCCGCAGCCAATGAGAACTAATAAAATAAATAATACTAAGATTAATGCACAATTATTTCCAAACATTTTTTTCAACTCCTCGATTGAATTCATCCATTATTCAACCCTAATATATAAGCAGTATGTTTACTACTCTGATCTTTCGTTACCTGGCTAGATTATTAGCACCAGCGTTGGCCACAGCCACACCCGATGAGAACTAATAAAATAAATAATACTAAGATTAATGCACAGTTATTTCCGAACATTTTTTTTCAACTCCTTGATTGAATTCATCCATTATTCAACCCTAATATATAAGCAGTATTTTTCACTACTTTGGTCCTTCATTACCTTGCTAGATTATTAGCACCAGCGTTGGCCACAGCCACACCCGATGATAACTAATAAGATGAATATGACTAAGATAAATGCACAGTTATTTCCGAACATACTATCAACTCCTTTCGTGTCTTCCCTCACAATTTCCTGAGCTAATATATACTATGGCAAAATCCAAATTTGGTATCTGTTTTTACTGAAATTACACAAAAACCTATAAAATTTGTATTGTTAGTAAAATGGAAAAATGATAAGATAGAAACCGTTATACAAATATTGAAAGAGGATGTGAAGACGATGAAAAAAAGCTTCGTTGCAATGGCAGCACTAGTATCTGCGTTAACGCTAGGTGCATGTTCAAACAAAGAAGAAGTAGTTACACTACCAAACGGGAATGAAAACTTTATTACAACTGACGGATATAACGTTACAAAACAAGAAGTATTTAATGAAATGGCAACTGACAATGGGTTATATGCGCTTTTAGATTTAGTTGATTATGATGTCCTATCAACTAAATATGAAATTGATCAAGAAAAAATCGACGGGGCGATTGAGACATATAAAACTGTTTATGAAGACTTCGAATCATTCTTACAACTTCAAGGATTTGATTCTGAAGAAGACTTACGTCAATATTTAGAATTAAACTTATACCGTGAGGCAGCTGTTAAATCAACGATTACAGTAACTGAGGAAGAAATCCAAGCGAAGTATGATGCAACTTATCCTGCTAAAGAAGAAACTGAAGTAACTGAAGAAGAAGCAGCAGACGAAGCGACAACTGAGGAAACTGAAGAAGAAACGAAAGCAGTCCCAACACTTGATGAAGTTCGTGCAACAATCGAAGAAACTTTAATCGGTGAAAAAATGACAAATGAAGTCGTAACAGCGGCGCTTGCAAAAGAGCGTGCTGAAGCTGGACTTATTATTTATAATACTTTATTCCAAGAACAATATTTAGCAATGGATCCTGACTATGTTGTTACAAAAGAAACAAAAGATTTAGTTGCTAAAACGAATACTGTTGAGTATACGGTTGAACAAATTTATAATGATTTAGTAACAGCTTATGGATTATCATCTGGTGTTGCATTAGTCGATATGAAACTTTTAGAGAAAAAACACAATGTATCTGATAAAGATATCAAAACAATCATTGATGAATTCAAAGTTGGATTAGCTGAGCAATATTATCCATACATGCAACAATATGGTTTAATGAATGATGACGATATTTATAACTACTTCAAATTAGTTAAATTACAAGATGCTGCATTTGAAGCAGAGTACCCAATCTCTGATGAAGAATTACAAACTTTATATGCAGACTATACTCCAAATGTTAGTGCATACCATATCTTAGTTGAGACAGAAGAAGAAGCTAAAGAAATCATTGCACAATTAGATGCTGCGGAAAATAAAGAAGAGACATTCAAAACTTTAGCAACTGAAAAAAGTACGGATACTGGAAGTGCTGTAAATGGTGGGGACTTAGGTTCTTTTGGTAAAGGTCAAATGGTAGCAGAATTCGAAACTGCTGCGTACGCTTTAGAAGTTGGAACTTATTCTGCAGAGCCAGTTCAATCTAAATTTGGTTACCATATTATTTATAAATATGCACAAGATGAAAAAGCTTCTTTTGAAGACATGAAAGAAGAATTATTAACAACTGCTAAACAAACGGCTTATACACAAACTAAGCTTGAAATGATTTTAGTTAAATACCGTGAAGATGTAAACTTCAAGTTCACTGATGAAGCTTTACAAGCACGTTACGAAACAATCGTGAAAAGCATTACTGAATCTGAAAAAGAGGCAGCAGAATAAAAATAATGACCCAAAAGAGCAACGTCATGTTGCTCTTTTTCTTTATTCAAAATTAAAGGGCTCTTTGTCAAATGGTGTTGGTGAATAAATAATATCGTTTACAATGCAGTCGTAGAGGCGCCCCCTTACTAAGCAGTAAGGGAGTGTCTTTTTTTATGATTTTTATTTAGTATGGATTGTGTTTGGATGATTAATATTCTGGCTTTGAAATGATAGAAACTTCTGTAACCAAAGGCAATACGTTTA
>JBOFCV010000405.1:0-5015 GCA_051646305.1 Turicibacter sp. | reverse complement strand
AACACGTTTAATTAAGCGAAAAGAGCTGACTCTCATGATTGAGAGTCGGCTCTTTTTTTGATCATATTTACAAAATATTGATGAAAACTTAGATTATCAGTTAATTCTGGATGGAACGTAGTAGCTAACATATTATTTTGCTCACAAGCAATAATTTTATCATCTATTGTTGACAGGATCTGAACCTTTGGTCCAGCATCTATTACATAAGGTGCGCGAATAAAAACAAGCGGAATAGGTTCGGGATCAATACAAGGTATCGTTTGAATTGTTGAAAAACTACTAGACTGACGACCATAAGCATTACGCTTCACTGTAATATCCATTACATTTAAGTGGGTTGGTTCATCAGTGGATAATGATTTAGCTAATAGAATCATTCCTGCGCATGTTCCCCATACGGGCAATCCATTTTCGATATGTTTTTGTAAAGGTGTTAATAAATTAAATTGTTTTAAAAGGTGGGCTATTGTGGTACTTTCACCTCCGGGGATAATAATTCCATCAATTTCATTTAATTGATCTTCATATTTTACCGAAACACCTTTGACATTTGGAATTTGATTTAATAAGTTTAAATGTTCTGATATAGCACCTTGAAGGTTTAAGACACCGACTGTTAACATACTACCATCCTCTACTTGCAAATTGTTCATTAGGGTTTAGACTACGGATATCAATTCCGCTAATAGCATTTCCTAAGTTTTCAGATACCTGTGCAATAATTTGAGGATTATCATAATAAGTTGTTGCTTTTACAATGGCCTCTGCACGTTTTAAAGGATTATCAGATTTAAAAATTCCAGATCCAACAAATACACCATCGCATCCAAGCTGCATCATAAGTGCCGCATCAGCAGGTGTTGCAATTCCACCGGCTGCAAAATTGATAACAGGCAAACGGCCATTTTCATGAATATATAAAATCAAATCATAAGGTGCACCCATATTTTTTGCAAGCGTCATAAGTTCTTGTTTAGAAGCAGATTTAATTTGTCTAATTTCTTCATTTAACGTACGCATATGTGTGACAGCTTCAACAATATTTCCTGTTCCAGCTTCTCCTTTTGTTCTAATCATTGATGCGCCTTCACCAATTCTTCGTAAAGCTTCTCCTAGATTTTTTGCTCCACAAACAAAGGGAACATTAAATGCTTTTTTATCAATATGATAGACGTGATCAGCAGGTGTTAATACTTCACTTTCATCGATAAAATCAATATCTAAAGCTTGTAAAACTTGAGCTTCAACAATATGGCCGATTCTAACTTTAGCCATAACAGGAATCGATACAGCCTCTTGAATTTCTTTTATCATTTTAGGATCTGACATACGGGCTACACCCCCATCTTTTCGAATATCAGATGGGACACGTTCAAGAGCCATAACAGCAACAGCACCAGCGGTCTGAGCTATTTTTGCTTCCTTGGCATTGGTGACATCCATAATGACACCCCCTTTTAACATTTGAGCTAAGTTTTTATTTAATACGTATTGATTTTCCATTTTTAAATTCTCCCCTTTACTTTACAAAGATCAACTTACAGGATAAAATAACTGTATCGATACAATTGTATAAAATGTTAATATTTACAAGTATATTTAACAATTATTTTTAATAAAGTCAATTATTAAAACTAGGGGATGAGAAAATATGTTTACTGTACCGATACAGTTAGATAAGAATAATGAGGTGCCTTTGTATCTTCAGTTAATGGATATATTAAAAAAAAGAATTGAGTTAGGAGAATTTAAATCACAACAAATGCTTCCCTCTATTCGGAAAATGGCAGTTTATTTAGATGTAAATACTAGTACAGTTATTCAAGCGTATAAGCAGTTAGAACTTGAAAATATAGTTAGATCGAAACGAGGGAGTGGTTATTTTGTTAGTGATCATAACTTCTTAACTTATCAAGCCAGTTCACTGTGTGAATCACGTCAAGACATGACTAAAGGATGCGATTCTTTTTCAAAATATACAATTAATTTTGCTGGAGCGACGCCACATTCTAATTTATTTCCAATTCCAATGTTTCAGAAGTATATTAATCATGTGTTTGAGCGAGATCAAGCGTTAGCTTTTGGGTACCAAGAAGTGCATGGTTATGAGGCATTAAGGGAGAGTTTTTGTGAGTATTTAAAAAGATATAGTCAACTGAATACTAAAAGTTCGGATATTCAAATTATTTCAGGAGCCCAGCAAGGGATAGATTTAATTTCTAAAGTACTTGTTAACCCAAATGATGAAGTGATGCTTGAAAATAGGACTTACTATGGGGCGATTGGCGCTTTCCAATCTCGCTGTGCGCAGCTCATTGGCATTTCATTAGAATCTGATGGTTTAGACCTTTTAGAACTAGAAAATAAACTAAAAAAGCATAAACCTAAGTTATTATATGTCATGACTAAATTTCAAAATCCAACGACAACAACGTATTCAATAAGCAAGATGAAAAAGCTAGTTGAACTCGCAGAGCAATATAATTTTTATATTGTTGAAGAAGATAGTATTTCAGAGCTTATTTATCATCAAGCTGCTTGTGTACCACCATTAAAATATTTTGATAGATATGATCGTGTTATTTATATAAAGAGTTTTTCTAAATTAATGATGCCTGGCTTAAGGATAGGGTTTATGATTGTTCCCACTAAGTTACAAAGTGAAATCATAAAAGCTAAACATTACACTGACATATCAAGTTCGGGATTAATTCAACGTGCTGTTGATTTATTTTTAAGAACAGGGGAGTTTGATGAATATATTGAAACGCTACGCCAGGATAATAAAAAGAAGTATGAGTTAATGTTATCTAAATTAAATGAATTAAAAGAATATGGTATTAACTTTGAAATTCCAAGTGGAGGATTATATTTTTGGGTGAAATTTCCGAGCCATATAAATGTTAATCACTTATACGAGTTGTGTCAGGAGAAGAAACTAAAATTAACACCGGGTAGAATTTTTAATGTTTTTGAAATGAATGATGATTCTTATATGCGGTTAAGTTTTGCTGCGTGTACTGAACAAGAAATTAATCGTGGATTTTTCATTATAAAAGAGTGTATGAAAAGTGTTAATTTGAAAGAGTATTGAATTACCCCGCACAAAAAGTACAGGGCGTTCTCGACGCATTCGTAAAGAGAAAAGACATAAAGTATTTGGAACCATTTCGCGTTAATGTAAAAAAAGAGTTTGAATTAAATCAGAAACAGTTTGTTAATCAGTGGTGAGATTCAAGGGATAACCGTAGAACAAATAGCGGTTCAGTTCACTTAAAAAGTGAAAAATAGCTCATAAAAAAACTGGTATTTCGATTTTGAAATACCAGTTTTTTATTTTTTTACACACATACTAAATAAACTATAGGAGGATTTAATATCATTAATTATCTTATATCCTGATTGAATTACCCCGTACAAAAAGTACGGGGCGTTCTCGACACATTCGTAAAAATAATATCAAAAGAATTTTTACTACCGAGATTTTCAATAGTTCCACAGAATGTTGTGATGTTGGTAAGTTGCTTTGTATCAACAAGATGATCCACGAGTGTAATCAGTTCTTGTGATGCATCGACCAAGAGGCCGTTAAAAAGATCGTGACTTAAATTTAAGGTTATCTCTCCTGAGTTATTGTGAAATAGCTTTCAATTACACTGATAATAGTAGGCGTACAATTAGTCTCACCCTCAATCGCTAAATGAATCGATCCAATATGACTACGCCTCCCAATCTAGCATAATTTAATATTAATTCAGTGAGATGTGAAATTATGACAAATCGTGTATGGAAAAGGATTAAATAAAATATATCAGATAATCTAATGCGTAAAACTAAAAGGAATGATTTTTACAAGAGAGGGGCATATTTTTTTGATATTTGAACTGTATTGCGAATAAACGTTTCCTCTACACGATGTTTTTTTTTTGTAAATATGATACTATATAGATATAATAAAAAGCCACGTTAAACCCTAAAATCAAATCATTATTCGCCGAAAAATAACATATGATGAACTGGGGAGATTGTCATTGATTTATGATTAAAATTTATTATTTTTACTATTTTAAAATGTAATAGGGGAAAGTTTTTATAGGTTCGGCTTCGTAATGAAATTAGGAATAGGTATCTAGGATATTGAATCTACGACTAATGTCCCAAGGATTTTGCAAGGTAAGGAGAATAGAGAATGACGTACTACAGTGACTTAGATGAATATCTTCAGAAATTGCAGAACAATGAAGATTGTATGGATTACTTCAATGAGTTTATTGCTCAAAAGTTATTTGCTAACGCTGAGTATACAAAAGAGGTGTTAGACCGGGCTTATAAGATGGCACAAGAGTATCAAAATGAAAGCGCAGTGGGGTGGTGCTTATTATATATAGGGTGGTATTATAATTATTGTGGAAAATACGATGAAGCAATTCGTTATCATAATAAGGCCAATGAAATTTTTTCAACGCATAGTCAGAGTGTCGGGTTAACACGTGCAGCTAATGCATTGCTTGGTGACTATATAAGAATCGGGATGTTTGATTTGGCAATTGAACATGGTTTGAATGGAATTACGATTGCGGAGCAAATAGAGGATGAAGCGACATTAGTTTTGTTATTAATTAATACATCAGTTGCGTATTTAGACGCTAAGTACTATCGAGAGTGTTTAGAATTATTGGGGAGATTAGAAAAAGGATCTTATCAGATTTCAGATACAAGCAGATTAGTTATGTATACTATTTTTGCTGAAGCAGAATTACATTTTAATGAAATAGAAAAAGCTTTAGATTATTGTTGTGAAGCATTTGATTTAATTAAAATAAAAAAATTAGAATGTTTTGAACCTGAAGTACTTTATATTCGTGCACGCGCACATCATTATAATGGGGATTATGATTGGGCAGAGGCGGATTTTAAAGAAAGTTATGATCGATTATTAAATTCGGATAATGTTGATATACGTTTGAAAACGTTAATTAGTTGGGGAAAGTTTCACCTTGAATTAAAGAAGT
>JBOFCV010000402.1:0-3236 GCA_051646305.1 Turicibacter sp. | reverse complement strand
ACTTCTTTACAGTATTGATTACTTCTAACTTTAATCTGCTGGTTCCTCATTATCGTCACTGTTTTTTGCAGCAACCGCTGAGTCTCCATTGGATCAACTTTAAATACCTTCTTTACGGTATTTATTTTACATGAGTCACTTGCGGCGATACGTGTTTCTTCAAACAAGCTCCAAGCTTTCTAAAACTTACACTTTATGATGCATTCCAGGTCCTATTATTTCGGTAATAGTTATTGCATCTCATGTGCCTCATTCTAAAATCGTTGATTCACTTGCTTTATTTCTACGATAATTGCTACGATAAATTACTGCGTAAAATACAAATTATGTTTTACTTTATGATGACAAACCAATTTGTTAAATATTCATAAATACTAAGGTCCAGGTCGAAGTATTGGAATACTAACAACTCGCAAATCATCTTTTTTACTTTAAGAAATTCTTTATTTTACTTTAACTTAGTTGGTATTCAATTCTTTTAAATCAATTTATCACTTAATTAATTGCTAAGTTTTCGGCCAAAGCGTTTAAGTCACAAGTTGATTTAATCAGCTCGTCTACTCATAACCAGTCATTTCAAACTCATCATTCCAAGGAACAACTGTGCATGCTATTGCTAGGTATTTTGATAATTTTCCCACTAAGGTCAGGTGTTTACTACTTTACCTCTACGGTTACCATCTATCCCAAATTAACTATAAATGTCTTGAACTGGGCTGTTCATAAACCATAAGTTCCATCCCTATCACGCTAAGTTTTCGGCCAAAGCATTAGATTTCACTAAAGATCTTCAACCAACCTATTTCATAACAATTTAAACATACCTTGGATACATGGCATTGGATTAATGGTCGGCTATTACTAACAATCCAATAAAACTACTACTCACAAAACTGATCTTTATCTGCTACACCACAGACACTGTTCTACCTTAATTACCTCAATTGCTTTGTGTTCATGTTAGTGGATTTTTCAAACAAATCACGCTCACGCCATTTAAACTAAGATTTATATCCGTTTTCGGCCAGATTTCACCAAAGCCTAAACATATGCCTGATCGTTTCATCGCTTAAACAATACCAAACATCCATGAAAACCGGGTCCCTCGTTTACACCCTCTCTCCCCGAAAGGTGCCGTATATTTTAAAGACATACGTTATTGTTCGTGGGGTCCAGTAAGTGTTGAGTCGTGAATTCAACACTAATATGTGATATTATGACGTATTTTTCCTCTTTATTATCGCTAACTCAATCATCTTTCACCTGATTGAGCGCCTTGATTAAATAAGAATCAATCCGCCCTAATGATCCGCCTAATTTTGTGACATTTAAATGCCTTAACTTGAATTTTTATGCAGACTGTGACGCCACAGCTACTTGTTTTTTATATTGGACCACTAAAACCATCATGTCGTCCTTAATTTTTCCTCGCCCTTTATTGATGGTGAGCTGCAATAACCCTTTAGCAAACATTTTAGGTGATTTATCCACCTGATTTAAAATGGCTTGCTTTAATTCTTCAGTATTTGTGAATTGCTCACAAATTCCATCACTACACATGACTAATACATCATCTTCTTGTAAACTAATCGTTACATGATCAATGGCTTGATCCACCATGACCCCTACCGGAAGTTGGGCTAAATTAATTTCATCTATTTTACGATTCCTAATGATAAACGTTGGCGTTGCTCCGTTTTTATAAAACGTGGCTTTCTGCCTTTCCCGATCGATCATACAAATATCTAATGAGAAGAATCTCTCATTTGAATTGGAATATTGTTTGAGTTGCTGCAAAGTTTGAATTGATTTTTTGATTGGAATACTAAATCCGAGTAAACATTTTAGAATTTGTAAGGCTTGAGTACTTTCTTGATGGGCTTCTTCGCCATTTCCCATGCCATCGCTTATCGCAATAAACGTTTGACCATTTGCGAAGTTTTCATAAACATAACTATCACCAGAAATCTTATTACCATCTTTTCCAACATATGAGACAGCATGTTCAATCCGGAATAAATTTGATGAATAAACTTTAATTCTAGTTTGTTTATTTTTCGATTTTTCAACACTCAGTCGAAGTGGCTCATTTATGATCCCTTCAAGTATGGTTTGAATTCCTAGCATCGTGAGTTCTTTGGGTGGTGAATTAATCACCAAATCCATTTTAATTAATCGTGGATATAAGCTTTTGACTCTTACATCACTACAATTAATATTTAACTTTCCAAGCTCCTCTTTAATTCGATGTAACTGTAATTCGAAATCATGCCGATCATACATAATCGCTTGCAACATGTTATCAATCACCAGTTTCACACAATCCAAAACAACATCCACTTTTGATAGTTGATCATGACCGATAAACTCTTGCATACTCTTTACCAGTTGTTTAAAATTGACTAACTGATTAAAGACTTGGCTTATCGTATAAATATTCAACTTGTCATGAGCTTCACGTTTTGGTTTCGGTGAAAATGTTTGTTTCATCCTCCCAACAATTGTCTCCATTTCCTCACTCCTTCCCTCTGTAGATATTTTTTCTTTGTTTCGTTCTTGTAGAGTTATATTAGCATGTGGATAGTAGAGAATTTGTCAGTTTATCGGACGTGTTTGGTCTTTTAAAAGACATAATTTTAAGTTATCTGCCACAATATAGCGGCTTTTTACAGCTATTTGACGGTCTTTTACAGCACTCGGCAAGAATTCTACCTGTCGCATTCTATAAATTCCGTTTGATTATGAATATTTTTTATTAAAACTGCATATAATAAGAGTTTATTTCTTCATATTGTGTTATCCTGATAGATTTTGTCACCCTATGCGATGATTATTTCTCTATTCTTTTTAAGGTCAATTGGGGATAGTTAAGCTCAATTTCTCTTTCTATATATAAGCAATAAATATGTCATAGCAGTAGTTGCAATTATAGAAGTTTAATATCCTCTCGTAATTGAAGTTTCCTGTTTTAAACTTTGATTTTACTAACTAAACTCCTATTCATACTAAATTCTAAATACATCACTAGGATTGCTTCAAATACTAAGTACACAACTAAGTAATAACAGATCTCCTAATATAAGAAGAGATTCTTACCTAATCCTTATATAAATAAGAAAACCTTAATAAGAATCTTCAAACATCAAAAAAAACCATGCATCAAGTCCTAAGAATAGATTTAACTAACTAAAACTCTCTTAATCTTAAAAAAACATCTATATAGCTTTACCCCTATC
>JBOFCV010000369.1:0-36691 GCA_051646305.1 Turicibacter sp. | reverse complement strand
ACTTCTTTGCCGCTTTTTGCGACTTGATTATCTTATCACATTCGATTACTTCCTGTCAAACACTTTTTAAAAAGTTTTTTCAGTCTGTTTTCTCTGTGATCACTGTGTTTTTTCAGTGCTTAGTTATATTACCATTACTGTCGTTTTTTGTCAAACAAGTTTTTAAACTTTTTTTTGAAACAATGTATATTCACATCATTTTCGAGAGACTTTCTACATTTATGAATCAAATAGATGCATACTCGTACACACTTAATTCCTCTATTATTAGTACTTTAATTTAAATAGATTCAGAAATTTATCTCTCCGTTGTACCTACTCAATAGTATATACAAATTTATTTTCCTTATACATAATACATAAAATTTCCTTCACTCCCCTCCCCTTATCTAATTATTCAAATTTATTCTTACAATAAACCTACCTAATTATCTGAATACCATTTAAACTCACTAATAATTTAGGGAATAAAAAAAGTGACCCCGAAAGGTCACTCTTCTCTATTAATAAGAATCTACATTGATTCTCACTTTTTTATTTTCTTTTGATCCCGCTGCATAGACGATAGTTCGAATTGCATTGATCGTTTTTCCTTGCTTGCCGATAACACGTCCTAAATCATCCTGGTTAACCATGACTTGAAATAAGATAGCCTCGTCTTCGCTTGGAAATTCCTTGACGCGTAGATCCTCTAGATGATTGATGAGCGGGCTAATTAGGTTTTCAATTAATGAAATATAGCTCATCTGTTATTCCACCTTATTTAGAGTATTTAGTGTTATGGAATTTAGTCATGATTCCTTCAGCTGAGAATAAAGCGCGAACTGTATCAGTTGGTTGAGCTCCTTCTGATAACCATTTCATTGCTTTTTCTTCGTCAATTTTAACGATAGCTGGTTGAGTAACTGGATTGTAAGTTCCGATTACTTCGATGAAACGTCCGTCACGTGGACTAGTTGAATGTGCTGCTACGATACGGTAGAAAGGTTTTTTCTTAGAACCCATACGAGTTAAACGTAATTTTACCATTATATATTCCTCCAATGTTGTTTTTAATTTTAGCTGTTAAGTTTTTTTCCTTAACACGACAATTAATAGTATAGCAAGTAATAAAAAAAGTGTCAAGCTTTTTTACTTAACACTTTTTATTTTTCCACAACTGGAGGTAAAGCATGTAATGAAACCTCTACTTTTTGGACCCCATGAAGATTTTTAATTTTACTCACAATACTATCTTTTTGTGCTTCATTAATATATAGACACACATAATGCATCTTTTTTGACGCATAAATAACGTGTCCAAATTGTGATAGTTTCTGTGAAATATTAGATTTTCTAGAATAAACAATGACTTGAACGCGACTCTGATTCAAAAATCCTTCCTCCTAAATCAACTAATGTGAACAACCCCCGCCACTACATCCACAACCTGTTGCAGCACGACCCGTCTTAATTTTAATGGCATCTGACAAAGTTAATGCCACGTTATTCAATACCTCTTGTATTTCTTTTTCACAAGCCTTAAACGATTTGATCAGTGGATGTTCAAACAATGCCGTTTTAGATTGAATGAGTTGTGCTGATACCTTCTTATAATCTGGATGATACTTGTGACCGTAACGTTCAACCTCTGCATATTGCTCTTTTGCTTTTTCAAATGCAAAAATAAGCTTCTGTAAAGCTTCATCATCTCTCATTTCTTGCTGTAATGCTTTATATTTTTGGCAGATTGGTAACGAAATAATTTCGTCTGCAATTTGATTTGTTAATTCCATGTAATCACTTGTATGTAACATATTAATCACCGTCCCTATTATATCATACCCAAGGGACGATGACTAATCATTTGTTATTAAACATTCTAAGCATCATTTGTGCAAATGCGAGTTGTGTTTCAAATTGTTTTAGCTTACTCGGTTGCTGTTGTTTTTTCATGGTTTCAATTTCATTACTAAACTCTTCATACTTTTCAGGATTTCGATTTAACTCCTTATACCAAAATGGATTCATTCGAATATAATCCCGATGTTCCACATTATTTACAATTTTATACATCGTCTCCATTTCATCACCTAATCATCAAATTTTGAAAATATTCCAGGGAAAGATTGGCGATTTGTAGCGGCTGTTACGGCACTAGCTGCTGCTCCAGCTTTTCCCCCTTGCATGGTTTGAAAAAGTTTTACGAATTGTTGCACCGTCCCCATCGTTTGTTGAACTTTATTCATATCCATTTTTTGAAGATATTGAAAAGCTTGTGTCATCATCTCTGCTCCGGATGCGGCTGTGGCTGATGTAGAGCTTGCTGTAGTGCTAGTGCTACTTGAGTCAGTTTGAGTGGCTGTATCAGCACTACTCGTTGTATTGGAACTATTAGCATTTACTTGTTTATATTTTTCCCATTGGCTATCCTCTTCACCATATAAATACCATTCCTCATAAAGGGATTGCCAAGTCGCCCGCCCACTGCGAACTTCGTCTCTTAGCCCCGGATAAAGACGTACAAATTTTTTAAAATCCTCTAATTGGTTATCCATTTCTCTCACCTCACTACAATTAGTCACTATATTATAATCAAAAGTGCCCAAAAACGTGACAAATTATCGTGTGATTTGTCTATTTTTTTTATTTCTTTTGTTAAACAAAATAAGGTGATTATTCTAATCTATATCGTTTGGTTTATTTATTAAAACAAGCTCACCTTTTCCGTTAGTTTAAATGTTTGAATGGAGACCTATTATATATAGAAAGAAAAAAGGCACTTTTTCTTTCTAAAAAGCACCTTATCTATTATTTTTCTTTTTCATTTTCTTTTTTCTTCAAGATTGCATTATGAGAATGAACATTTAGATACACTCCAATGGCTAATAAAAAGGTCATCATACTCGATCCACCGTAACTAATAAATGGTAACGTGACGCCTGTTAACGGAATAAATCCACTTGCCCCACCTAAGTTAATAACCGGTTGAACCAAGAAGATTGAACCAATTCCAATACTCAATAAGGAACCAAATTTATCTTCACACTTCAAAGCTACCATAAAGCAGCGCATAGCCATGATAAAATAAATCACCATAATCAGGAGCACCGTAATCACGCCAAGTTCTTCTGCTACGATTGTCACAATAAAATCATTATGGGGCTCAATAACATATCCATACTTTTGCGTACTATTTCCAATTCCTACCCCAAAAAGTCCCCCTAATGCAATCGCTGTGTATCCCATTACATTTTGCAAACCATAATCATGATTAAAGGGATCCATCCAGATTACAAATCGTTCCATTTGATAGGGTTTGACTAAAAATAATAAGGGCGCGGCAAGTAAGGCAACGAAACCTATTAATTTCCCAATGGTTTGCTGACTAATCCCGCTACTTACAAACATAATTCCTGCAATTCCAAAAATAATGATTGTCGTTCCCATATCAGGTTGCATGGCGATTAAGAATAAATTAATGACAATATACCCTAAAACCCCGATGAATGAACCCAGAATATCTTCCTTACGAATGGAACGCCATAGTTTGAAATCATATTTCTTGTTTTTAATACTATTTGTAATCAACCACGCCACTGCAAAGATAGCACCTACTTTAACAAACTCAGCAGGTTGAATAGATAAAAATCCTAAATCAATCCAACTTCGAACGGGTGATCCTTTTGGTCCCGTTCCAATAAGCAAGGTGATTACTAAAATAATAGGATTTATAATAATCGCTAAGAAACCAAGGAATTTCAATGTCTTAAACGGAAGTGACGCTATGACAAACAACCCTGATCCACCAATAATAATGGCAATAATCGTTTTCTTAACAAAGTGCAAGGAGTCTTCTGCACCATTATACATCGAGATACTGGTAATACTATAAATCATGAGCAACCCGATTCCAATCAATACAAAAACTAAAAACATCATGAGTTTATCAGTATGTTTAAGTTTTTGCCAACTATTTTTTACTAGTTCTTTTATCATACTGCTCTTCCCTCTCACACCAAGCTAAATATTCCTAAATACATAAGATATGTCTATTTTACCACGATTTATCTTTTTAAAAAACTTAATCTTAACTCAGAAAGAATCAAATATTGGGCATTTAACGTGAACCAAATATCCAGACTTACGTATAATACATTGTAATTAGGAAAAAGGAGGGATGCAGAATGTACAATTACGGAACAGGTTGCAATTATAATTACGGTGGATACACTGGAGGTTATGGTTACGGATGTGGTGCTCAACCCGTTGCTTATCCATGCCAACCAACTGGTGGAAACGCTTGCGGACTTGGTCTTATCTTAGTGTTATTTATCTTACTCGTTATCATTGGATGCGGTAGCTTTAATGGATGTAACACAGGATGTGGCAATGAATACGGCTGCTAATCAATAAAAAACAGATACAATTAATCCCAAAGTGTTTCAATAAGACAAAAATATGGCTTATTTATTAACCACTCAGGGAAACTTGCATATCATATCTTAGGCAAACAAAGGAGGGAAACATTATGTACCAATATGGAGGTTACTGTGGTGGTTACCAACCACAACCATGTGCACCAGCATGTGGAGGAAATAGTTGCACACTTGCAATTATTCTTGTATTATTCATCTTATTAGTTATCGCAGGATGCGGTTTCAATAGCTTTGGAGGACAAAGCTGCGGTCAAGGCTGCGGATACGGCTGCTAATATAAATCAACAATAGAATGGAAGAGAGAAAAGACCGCCAACCTTTGGGGGTCTTTTGTTGTTTATATAAATAAGATCCCACTCATTAAAGTTACAACCTATCTAACCTTTATTTAGTTACAGGTTCAGTCGTCACGTGATAATTACAATCTCCTGACAATAGGCTAGACTAAGTCGTACGAAGATTTGTTCATTGTCTAAAATAAAGTGAGACTTATCTATTATTTAGGTGTTCCCCCTCATCACGGCCTTCACTAATAGTGTAAATAAATGTCTAAATTTGATAACCAAATGGGTACATGTCGCGTATGATATCTTAGGTCTTAGGAAAAAGGAGGAATTGGATATGTACCAATACGGAGGTTACTGTGGTTGCCCTCAACCACAAGTACAAACATGTGCACCCGTTTGTGGAGGTTCAAACTGCAACCTTGCAATAATTCTTGTATTATTCATCTTATTAGTTATCGTTGGATGCGGACTAAATCAAGTTGGATGCTGCGAATGCTAGTCTTAAAATAAATTTGAGTGGATGTTGAATGGATGATAAAGAAGTTCCTAGGGATAGGAACTTCTTTTTTTTCAATAAGTTCAATTAATACTTATTGAACTACGAGTTTGTATTGTTTAATTTTTTTCGGGTATTCACTTCACCGCAGTCAAGTCAAGTTAATTTTATCTTTGTTAACTCTGATATTAATGTTAATTTTAATTTTAATTTTAATTTTAGATCCCATCAACAGACACGATATGTCTTCAAAGATTTTGATATGTCCCTTATTGATATATTCGGCTTATCCTCATTTCATGGTGAAAATGTTATGATTTAATATTTTTTATTGTACTAGTGGACTAAATCAAGGTCTTATTAGTTAGTGTCTTATCCAAGCGTATTTATTTCACCTATTTAATCTGATATTTAAAATTACTTATTTTTAAAAATTCTATCTTGTTTAATATTTAGGAGAATCTCTCGCAGATAAAGATAACCTTTTATAGCCCATAAACGTATCATATAGTGAGAACAAAAAGAAAAGGAGGAATTAGATCATGTATAATTATGGACCAGCTTATGGATATGGACAACCCTATATGCCACAACCTTGTGCCCCTGTCCCTTACGGGTATGGATATGGCGGTGGTTGTTGTGGAGGAGGCGGTTGTGGTGGTGCGGCATGTGCCATCATTCTTGTTATTTTCATCTTCATCATAATTTGTGGATGTGGTTGTGGCTTTGGCGGTTGCGGCGGCTTCGGCGGTTGTGGTGGTTGCGGAAATGATAGATGCTAACTTATAAAGTAGCCTGATAAAAATAAATCATTCAGTCGTTGTAGTAATGGATGAAAACGGCTGAGATAGCCTATAAAAATTGGCACTAAAAAATAAATATCGCGTACGATATAGTGAAGTAACATTTTAAATCTAAGGAGGAACTAATCATGAATTACGGATGTGGACAAACAAATAATATAGCATTTATTTTAGTTATCTTTATTTTACTCGTTATTATTGGCGGATGTATTTGCCGTTAATTTCAAGTTATGTAAAGTGTAAGTAGATGAATTAAAAATCAAACTATTTCATTAAAGTGTCACTTTCTAAATGTGAAAGTGACACTTTTTTTATTTCCCCATATAAAATCCATTATTTCCTTTTTTGTTATATTAGCCAAATATCATGTTTTTTGTTATAATAAAGGTAATATGATTGGAGGTTGTTTTATGATTACAATGAAAGATATTATTCGAGAAGGACATCCTACTCTTGCAAATGTTGCGACAGAAGTTGCCATTCCCCTTAGCAAAGAAGATGTAAAATTAATGGATGACATGGTTGAATTTATTATAAATAGTCAAGATGAAGTTTTAGCTAAAAAACATCAATTACGTGAGAGTGTTGGCATTGCAGCACCTCAATTAAATTTAGATAAACGCATTATTGCCGTACACACAGAAGATGAAAAAGGAAAACTTTACTCCATTGCATTAGCTAATCCAAAAATCGTAAGTTACTCTGAAGAAATAACTTACTTACCGATGGGTGAAGGCTGTTTATCAGTTGATCGCGAAGTAGAAGGGCTTGTTCCTCGTTATCGACGTGTCACAATCGAAGGGTATAATAAAAATAGTCAATTAGTTAAATTCCGCTTACGTGATTATGTCTCGATTGTTTTCCAACATGAAATCGATCACCTTCAAGGAAAATTATTTATTGATAATATCGATAATAAAAATCCAATGGCTCCAATTCCAGGTGCCAAACCTTTAGATTTTTAATTCATAAATTCATTTTTCCAAAGGGAATGTATCAGTTTTTGATACATTCCCTTTTTACAATTTAATGATGATTAAATTGTTTTATTCTTAACCAATGTATTTTTGATGGTAAGACTTTATCGTCTCACCCAATATAGGGTCACTTTAATTTCCACATGCCTTTATACTTAATTAAAAGGGATATCAAAAGACTTTAACAGTCCAGTCTTTTGATATCCCCTTTTTATATTTATACCTTTTAATGCATTTACCTAACCTTTTTCCCCATCATAACCATCTGATTATAACTTTGGAATCCAAGTTTTTGATAAAACCCTTCTGTTGCCTCTGTTCTAGATGTCATTAAAATGACTTCATGAATCCCTTTTGATTGCAACTTCACAATAAATTCATTTATAAGTTTGGGACCGATTCCCTCACCACGACGATTCAAATCGACGCAAAATTCCTTAACGTGAAATTGCATGCCATTATAATAATATTCATGATTACCAAGAATCATCCCAACCATATCGTCACCTTGATAAGCAACTAATCCATCGAATCCTTCACAATTAAGCATTTGAGCTAAGCGTTTATAAGCTGTTTCTGTTGTCCACTCATCATTCCAAGGTTCTGAATTGAACGCTGCAACGTACAAGGTTGCTAATTGATTTAAGTGTTTTTCTTCTAATGTTACGTATCTCATGGTATCTGCCCCCTTTGATTTAGACAATAAAAATAGTTTTTTTGTTTAAACAGTATTCAAAACAACTACAATAAATAAATTAATGGCAATCTAGCTATTTAAACATACTGTCCTAGCACTCATATCTTATGTCATAAACAATCTTAGCTAATCAAGCTTAGTTTTAAAGCATATGATTTAAAATTTTTATTGCCATTAACTTACTAGTTCAGTTTAGTTCACACTAATGATGTCTTAATTTATGATTCCCGTACCTTTTCCGTATAGAGCTAGTAGTTTCTTCTCAGCTTGACTATGACCACCTAATCCAACGGCTCGCTCTAAGTAATTCATCGCTTGATATCTATTACTAAAATAGTTTTCAAAGATTAACCCTAAGTAATAGTATAGTTCTGATGAATACGCAACATTTAATTCATTCTCTTCAATGAGTTTTTCGGCTTTTACATAGTTGTCATAGGCATGTTCAAAATCAGCTAATTTCAAGAAGTAAATGTGTCCGATATTTACATAGGTAATGGGATTAGTATGATCAATTTCTAATATCGTCTCATAGCAATTAATAGCAGCATTATAATCCTTAAGCACCTCTACATTGAGATAAGCTAATGCATTAAGTGCCGTTAAGTGATATGGATTATGTGATAAGACTAATTTATAATAAACAATGGCTTGCTCATACTCTTCAAGAACAACATCATATAAGTCAGCTATTTCTAATAAAAAGTTATCATTTACTTTTATGTTAGGAAGAGCATCAATTAATAATCGAACGGCACGTTTTGGATCTTTCAATTCATTTACTAATAAAGATTTCAAACCTAAATACGGATGAATCGCTATGGGATTCAATGAAATAGCACGCTCATAATATAGTTTAGCTAACTCATAATCTTTTAAATGATGATGTAAAATATGGGCGTAATTATGATTGACTAAACTATTATTTGGCTCCAATGATAAAGCGAGTTCATACGCAACTTTTGCTTCATCGAATTGGTCTACTTTTACATAAGCATCTGCTAAATTTGCTGCAATTAACGCTTTATTTGTCGCAGCCTCTAAAGCTTTTTTAAAATAAGGAATTGCTACTTCTGGTTTTTTTTCATTTTTTATATAATAGCACCCCATATTATTTAAATTACGAGCATGGTTAGGGGCTAATATTTCTACTGTTTTGGCATAATTCATTGCTTTTTCAACCTCTTGATTAAGTTCTAAATATAACTCAATCAAATCAACATAGGCATCAACAAAATCTGGTTTAATTTTAATTGCCTGTTCAAATGATTCAATCGCTTGTGGTGCTTCCTCAAGAAATCGATCACATAATACCCCTAAGTTATAATAAATAGTGGCTGAATTAGGTTCTGTTGTTAAGGCTAATTCATAATATTTTCTGGCTTGATCATAATTATGTTGATGTTCAATTGACACGATAGCTAACGCATTATACGCTGCTCCCATTTCAACTTTATCATTTAAAAATTGGTGTGCTAATTTATCCACTTCTTCCCAGTTACCTGTTTCAAGAAAATCTTCCATCTCTTGTAACATGACTTCTGCGTCTATCTCGTCATTTAGAGCTTTTGACATATAACCTCACTCCTTTACCTAACCACTCATTAGCTAATCCATTCTGTTAATTCTTCAACATCTTATCCTTTTTCAATTAATCTATCCTAAACTTAGGTCATTGGATATCTGTTCACAAACAAAATCCCATATTAACCCTAAAACAATTCTAGGGCCTGACAGGCATGATAAACGCCGTCCTCATCAATAGACTTTGTTACAAAATTTGCTTTCAACTTTACTGCATCTGAAGCATTCCCCATCGCGACTCCTATGTCTGCTAACTCTAACATTTCAATATCATTAGCGCCGTCACCAAATGTAATGATTCGCTTCGGAACTTCTTCAAGATGAGAGACTAAATATTTAATCCCCTCTGCTTTTGAACCATTGACAGGGACAATGTCGGCTCCAAACTCAATCCAAGGATAGAATCGCAACTCTTTATTGTATTTTTGTTGTAACGCATCAAATTTATCCGAGAAAAACCAAGCTTGTAAAATAGATTCTTTTTCATGCAGATCAGGTATAAGATCTGGCATTGGCATTGAAACACGTTCAAACGATGTCTTAACCTCTTCAGTCTCTTTTGTTACGGTATACAGGTTAGATGACATAAGCCCAATCGGTACCTCTAATTTTTTTGCTTCTTCTAATAGATCTTGAACAACTTCTTTAGGAATCGGATTTTCATAAATCAATTCATTATTATAAAGAATATGTTGACCATTCGATGTAATAAATACGTTAAATGGTAATTCTTTAATTTTGTTATCTACTAAATAAAGAGGACGTCCCGTTGCTATACCTAAATCGTGGCCTGCTTTGTCTAGTTTTGAAATTGCTAATAAGGTACTCTCTGGTATTTGATTGATATCACTTTGTAACAATGTCCCATCTATATCAAATAAAATTAAACTTTTAGTCATTTATCACACGTCCTTTTGGTTGGTCTTATCACTATTTTTTATGAGCTTCTGTTAACTATATAAATTTATTATATAAATTAAGACTTGAATCTGTTATATTGAAAGCATGTAATGGTATAATAGTACTGTTAGATTATTCTTTATAATCATTTTGATCTCTGTTTACTTTTTGACGTTTTATCAAACACATGTAATAATGGTAACATATTGTTAACAATATTTTGGTAAATCTTATCTATTTTAAAAAATCAAATGAGACAGACTATATTTTATTATAGCAAATGATGAGACTTTTATGAATAACAATTAAAATGAAAGGATGTGTCACATGAGTCAACGTAAAAAAGGAGCCAATTTAAAACCTAATGAAGTTGGAGTCTTTGCCTTAGGTGGATTGGGTGAAATCGGAAAGAACATGTATTGTGTTCAACATAAAGATGAAATCGTCATTATTGACGCTGGTATTAAATTCCCAGAAGATTATTTATTAGGGGTAGATTATGTTATTCCTGATTATCAATATTTAATTGAGAATCAAGACAAAATTGTGGGCTTATTTATCACTCATGGTCATGAAGACCATATTGGTGGAATTCCATTTCTATTAAAACAACTACGTATTCCTAAAATATATGCTGGAAAATTAGCAATCGGATTAATTAGAAATAAGTTAGAAGAACGTAAATTATTAAGACAAGCAAATATTGTTGAATTTAATTCAGATACGGTGATCAAATCTAAACATTTTACATTTGAGTTCTTCCGTACAAACCACAGTATTCCTGATAGTTTCGGGATTGCCATTAAAACGCCACAAGGTGTTATTGTGCATACAGGAGACTTTAAATTTGACTTCACACCAATTGGACCACCGGCAGAATATGCTAAAATGGCACGTATAGGTGAAGATGGCGTTCTTTGTCTATTATCTGATAGTACAAACAGTGAGTTACCAAATTTCACGATTTCTGAACGTCGTGTAGGTGAAAGTTTAGCTGAAATATTTAAAAAAATTCGTGGGCGCGTGATTATTGCAACCTTTGCATCCAATGTTCATCGCGTTCAACAAATTGTTGAAGCATCAATCGCAACGAATCGTAAAATTGCAATCTTTGGACGAAGCATGGAATCAACGATTAAAATGGGATTAGAGTGCGGTTATATTCGTTGTCCTGAAGATACATTTGTATCCGCAAACGAAATCAAACATCTTCCACAAGACCAGGTTACTATTCTTTGTACAGGATCTCAAGGAGAACCATTAGCTGCTCTTTCTCGTATTGCTAACGGAACACACCGTCAAATTCAAATTCACCCAGGTGATACGGTTGTCTTCTCATCTTCTCCAATTCCTGGTAATGCATTAAGTGTTGGGAAAACAATTAATGCGTTATACCGTGCTGGTGCAGAAGTTATCACGCACAGTCCCTTAACTGATATTCATACATCTGGCCATGCTGGGCAAGAAGAATTAAAATTAATGATTAACTTAATGCGTCCAAAATATTTCATGCCAATACATGGTGAGTATCGTATGTTATGTGTTCATGGTGGATTAGGAAATCAATGTGGTGTCCCAGAAGAAAATACATTCATCTTAAATAATGGTGAAGTGTTAGCCTTTGGAGGAAATACCCCACGAGTTTCTGGTCGTGTACCTTGTGGCTCAATTTACACAGATAACTCAGGAATCGGTGATGTTGGAACCGAAATCATTCGTGATCGTAAAATCTTATCAGAAGATGGACTTGTGATTATTGCAGTTTCAATTAAACGTGCTGATAAACGTTTATTAAACGGACCAAATGTTGTATCTCGTGGTTTTGTTTACATGAAAGAATCAGAAGATTTAATTAAAAATACGGAAATTGCAGTACGTGATATCGTCAATCAACGCTTACAAACTGGAAATCCTTCAGTTGAAGAATTAAAAAGTGTGATTGCTGATGTTGTTTCACCCTTCTTATTCGATAAAACACAACGTCGCCCAATGATTTTACCAATCATTATGGAAATTTAATAAATTAAAAAAGGAGGGCTTCGGCTCTCCTTTTTCTTTTGACGATATACTTACTTATCCATTTAATAACCAATGATCAAACTCACTAATATCTTTATTTTCACCGATGACAAGTAAGACATCGCCTTCTTGAATCTCAGTTGTTGCTTGTGGTACCACAATATTATAATGGCGTTTAATAGCTGAGATATTAACTCCAAATCGCTGCGGTATATTTAATTCAATTAACGTTTCTCCGACAATCGGACCCGCTGCTAAGAGCTCAACAATACTATAGTTATCCGACAACACGAGATAATCTAAAACAAAATCTGATAAAATTTGGTGCGCCAGTCTTTTTCCTGTATCTTTTTCAGGTTGAATAACCGAATCTGCACCAATTTTTAAAATAACTTTTTTATGGTAATCATTTTCAACTTTAACCGTGACCTTTTTAACTCCAATTTCTTTTAATAATAACACAGTTAAAATACTCGCTTGAATGTTTTGTCCAATTCCTACGATAACATGATCGATATTTCGAATCCCAATACTATTTAATGCTTCTTCATCCGTTGAATCTAAGATGATAGCCTGCGTGGCAATATTAACATACTTTTTTATAACTTCTTCATTATTATCAATTGCTAATACATCAGCACCTTGACGAGATAACTCATCAACCACACTACCTCCAAATTGACCACACCCAATAACTGCAAACGTATCTTTTTTCTCCATTACTAACTTTAGTCAGCATCTATCTCAATGATAGGCCCACTAAATCGTCACTTCCTTTCATCCTGTTCTTCTCTATCCCTATCTCTTATGTGACAGGTAAACAGTTTAATCTATTTAACATTTATTATTTGACAGTGCATGTCTTTTTTAACTTTTATTTGTTTTTTTCTTACTTTTTTTATTGTATCAGATTTAAAATCAATCGTCCATTGCATTATGGTGCTGATTTATTACATGTTGCACAATTACTTTTGATATAATAGTAAAGAGGTGATCCTAATGAAAGAACCATTTATTCAAACTAATAATTTATTGTATTTAGTTCCGTGGATGAAACAAGATAATAATTTAGTTGCTGGCTTTACCACACAACTTGGCGGGATTTCGGTTGGACCATTCAAAGGTTTAAATATCGCGTATCATGTTGGAGATAATCCTGCTCAAGTTTTAGCCAACCGTCAACTTGTAGCGGATGAGATACAGATTCCATTAACCAACTGGGTATTTGCAGAGCAACTCCACACAACGACCGTTCATGAAGTGACAAGTAGTGATTTAGGACGTGGGGTCCAAAGTTTTGAATCAGGGATTAAGGCTTGCGATGGGTTATATACGAAAGAAAAGGATGTGGTCCTTGCTACCTTTTACGCCGACTGTACCCCTTTATATTTCTATGCACCCAAACATTCACTGATTGGAGTAGCACATGCTGGATGGCGTGGAACAGTTGATGGTATGATGCATAGCATGCTTCAAACTTTGAAACAAAAAGAACTTATCAACCCTTCTGATATTTATGTTGCTATCGGACCGTGTATTGGGCGCGATGCCTACCGTGTAGATGAAACGGTGATTAAAGAAGTAAAAAAATCTAAATTAGCAGCTAGTGATCAAACTTTTATTCAGATTAGTGATACACAATATAAATTCGACCCAAAACTTATGAATAAACAACAAGCTTTATATGAAGGAATTCCTGAAGAAAATATTCTTATCAGCTCTTATTGTACGTATACCGACACCGATTTATTCTATAGTTATAGACGCAACAAAGAAACAGGACGTATGATGAGTTTCATCTCATTAAAGTCATAATGGTTTTTAAAAAAGAAAGGTGACCCTAGAGGGTCACCTTTCTTTTTTTATACTTTCTCATATAACATTTTATAAGTTGGTAGCGTTCGCAATCTATTTAGTTCATTGTCTGTTTTCATATAATCAAGCAGACTTGGGCTAATTTCAGTGGCTTTTTTCAAATCTGAGAGTGCCAACTCAAGTTCTTCTAATAGTGCATAACAACATGCTCGATTATAATAAAGGACGGATACTTCTTCATTTGCTACCAACCCTTTGGAATAAAGATTAATACTTTTCTTATAATCATTGTATTCTTCTTTATAAACAAGTGCTAAGTTTAAATACGTATTGTGATACTCTGGATTACTTTCTAGGGAGCGTTCATAGTAGCGAATTGATTCTTTAATTTGGCCTAGTTTGCGGCAAACGACACCAAGATTAAAAAGTGCCATATAATCCATTGGATCTATTTTATAGGCATGATAGAAATAATGATAGGCTTTAATATTAATATCTGAATCTTCATAAATGCATCCTAAATTTATGTAGGCATAAAAATAATTAGGATCAATTTCAATAGTTTTCTTATAATGACGAATTGCTGCCTCTGTTTGCCCTAGCTCATCGTATATATTCGCTAAGAAAAAATGTGCTGCTTCATACTCAGGGTCCAGTTCAAGCGTTTTTTTGTAATAATAAATCGCTTTTTCGTAGCTTTCCTCATCATCATAGATCGTGGCCATCCCATAATATGAGGTCGCAAATTCTGGATCTAGTTTTACCATTTCTTCAAACAATGCCAATGCTTTTTCACGATCATTGTTTTCATCGAACATAAATGCTAAATCTAACATCAAGTCTAAATCTTCTGAGCCAAAGGGTGTTAAGTAGGCATTATTAAAATGCTCTAATGCTTTATTTATATTACCTAATTCTACATAGTGCGTCCCTATTGCTTTTTGATTTAAATAATATTGATAACTATTTTCTTGCATTAGCCCCCCTACCTTTCTTAATCACTCATTGTTTTATAACTTAAGTTCTTTTTGCAAAATACACTCTCCTGTACTTACCTCAACAAAAGAAACAGTTATGTTTTGTTCAATTGTTAAGATAGCATATGTTTTTTCACGTGTATTTCTTGGAAGAACAACACTTCCTGGGTTAATGTAGGCAATTCCATCAACGACTTCACACCCTATAAAATGTGAATGTCCAAAACAAACAATATTCGCACCCAGTTCAAGCGCTTTATAATGTAAACGATGAACCGAATATTTAATATCAAATAAATGTCCATGTGTCATAAATAACGTATGCGTTTCATCAAGCGATGAGATATACTCTGTTGGCAAGGCTAAATCAAAATCACAATTTCCTCTAACAACGACGTATCCTTCAAGTGCTGGATGACCACTCATTAATTGTGAATCGCCACAATGAAGAAATATATTAGCCTCTTCTAAATGACGGTTTCGTATAGTGGTTAATACTTTGTCATTTAGGTGGCTATCACTTACAATTACTATTTTCATGTGGGACTCCTCTAAACTAAGTTCATGAGCATAGCCTCAAGTTTTTTAAAGGCTTCTGCACGGTGACTTAATACATTTTTTTCATTACTTGGAATTTGTGCCATGGTTTTTCCTGCACTAGGTAAATAGAAAATTGGATCATATCCAAATCCTTCATTGCCCCTACACTCAGTTGTGATTACACCTTCACACTCTCCACGGACAACATGCTCATCACCATTTGGATTAACAATGGCAAGTGCACAAACGAATCGTGCCGTTCGCGCGTGATTGGGAACACCTTTTAACTCTTTTAATACCTTTTTCATATTGGCAAAATCATCTCTAGCATCTGAATCATAACGTGCACTGTAAACACCTGGACGACCTTGTAAAGCATCTACTTCAAGTCCTGAATCATCAGCAACAACTAATACATGATACTTATTAGCAATTTCACGCGCTTTTATGAGCGCATTTTCTTCAAAAGTTTGACCATCTTCAACTATTTCAATGCTCTCATCGAAATCTAATAATGATTTAACTTTAACGCCATACGTTTTAAAAATATGTTCAAATTCTTTTACTTTTCCCTGGTTTTTAGTAGCAATAACGACTTCTCTCATAGTTGTAACTCCTTAAAATAGTTGTTTTTGTGCTTCAATTAACGTTTGAATTCCCTCATGAGCAACTGATAACATTTCAAGTAATTGTGCATGAGAATAAGTCGCTTCTTCCCCTGTCCCCTGAATTTCAACAAACTGACCACTTTCAGTCATAACAACGTTCATATCGACTTCAGCGCTTGAATCTTCTTCATAATTTAAGTCTAAAATAACTTCTTGATTCGCAATTCCTACTGAGACGGCAGCTAAGTGTTCCATAATAGGAGATTGTGTAAATTTACCTTCTAAGACTAATTTTTCAAATGCCAATTTCATGGCAACAAAGGCTCCTGTTATAGAAGCTGTTCGCGTTCCACCGTCCGCTTGAATGACGTCACAGTCTATCCAAATCGTACGTTCACCTAATTTTTCTAAATCAACAACTGCACGCAGTGAACGTCCAATTAAGCGTTGAATTTCCATCGTTCGCCCACTCACTTTCCCACGATTAACCTCACGAGAATTTCTTGTGTTTGTTGCACGAGGTAACATGGAGTATTCCGCTGTAATCCAACCCTTTCCTTGACCACGCATAAATGGTGGCACTTTATCTTCAATAGTCGCTGTACAAATAACTTTTGTATTTCCAACAGAAATCAAAACTGATCCCTCTGGGTGTATAATATAATTTGGAATCAATTCTATTTGTCTTAATTGATTGTTAGTACGTCCACTTGTTCTCATGATTTTCACCTGCTTATATTTTTACGAATTTCCTACCATTATTATAACATAACCTGACTTTTTTCATGTGTATTTTGATTATTTATCTTTTGCTTTATTAGCGAATCCTTTTAGTAATTTGTCAGTGAAAAATACTTATTTAACCCTTACAGGTTCCATTACAATAATGTAGTTCTTATTTACTCTCAACTAAATGTTTATTTAGTAATTTCAGTGATCGGCTTCATGACAGATTTCATTTGTTCATTCACTACTCGTTCATTTCCATCCACTGAAATTAAGACATGATCCACTTCTTGGAATTCAGTTAACGTCGAAACTAATTGTTTCATCATCAAAGATGACACCATTGATTGACCCCTGTCATAGTATAACGCATCATTGAAGTTCAATGAGATAACACCATCTTCAAGCTCAGGTGGATCAATTAAAGCCACTTGATTATCAAAAACACTCACATATTCACTTGTTTTAGGTCCATTAATGAGTTCATTAATCGCATATGATATTGGATCTTGACTAGATGAAATTAAACGTGTAACAGGAACTAAATAGCCATTTTGTGTATCATCGGTTAAATAATAAACAGTCACTAATTGTGAATCATTAACATCGACAGTATCTAACTCAAGATTAATACCCATCTCACGTGTTAAACCTCGTTGAACAGACATTAATCCGTTTAAATTTGAAACAGGAACGCCTTCTATTTGAAATTTAACAGTTTCTACTCCCTGTATTTCTGTAAAACTCCAAACAAGAGCCTCTAATACTGTGCGTTCGTTCTCAACATCATATGATAAAAAATCACTTGTAACATTTAAAGTTAATACCCCATCCTCCATCACATAATTGATTAATGTAGCAGATGGAGAGAGTGGAGACTTAATCCCAATAGGTAATTGATTCATCTTAGTTGTAAACAACTCAAACACCATTTCTACTTGATCACTTGACTTATCATTTGGGACTGACGTTTGAACAATATGCCCTGACTCATGTAGAGCAAAGACAGTAACCCCCGCTCCATTTACAACCTCGCTTTGTTCCATACTATTTTGCTCATTCACTGATTTGATTAAATTGTTACTTGCTGGATTAGCCTCATCTGTTGTTACATAGTAAACTAACAACATTGCCAACACTGGCAAGGTCAATCTTTTCAATAGACTTTTTTCCATCCCATTCACCTCACTATAGTATATAGTAACTATATGAGGGGAAGAAAAAAAAGATAACCTTTACCCGTTCACAATTCAAGAAGAAATCAGTTAACCTAACCCCTTGAATGAGACATAGTAAATTTTATCTTTTCATTAGACACTATTTTACAATTTATTATTTCGCTAAAAATCCTATGTTTATCATCGTTTAAAACCACTGACAAAGCTTCACTACCGGTTATTCATAATTGCTAGATAATTTTCCTTAAATGGGAAATATTCATCATCCGCTAAAATTGATTTAAAACTAAAGAAAATATTTCGTAACACCAATGCATCAACAATGGCATCATGAATCTGAGTACCTTCATCTAATCCATAACTTCTTATCGCATTATATAGCCCAATATCTTGGGGGATTTTATAATACTGTCTGTGAATGCGTTGCAAATCAATTAACTGTGTTGCTTCAAACAGCGGAGGCACTTTATTTAGTAAATATGAATTTTCTAAAATATACCCATCTGATACACCCCAAACTAAAAATACAGGCTGATAACGCGCAATAACTTCTTTAATATAGTCATAAAAATCTTTGTAATTAATCCCATAAGATAACGTTGAATCTGTTATTTTTAAGAAATCTTTTGTTAAGCCCGATAATTGTGTGAATTTTGTCGGTTTTACATATGCTGAAAATTTTTCTACCATTTTACCTGTTGAATCCGCAATAATAATCCCAAATTGAATGATCTCAGGGCAAAACTTCATCCCCCTGAATTCAGGTCCACTCATTGAAAATTCTAAATCTATGAACGCATAATACTTTGATTGGGATAAAAATTCTAGATAGTATTTAAGTTCATTATCACTATTAATTTTTACTAGATCTTCATCTTTATGTTTCTCATCTTTTATACTTGTAATAACGTAATATGTGGTACTTCCCATTTTAAAGCTATTTGGATTATATGAAAATTGTGTGAATTCTCCCGGTCTAAAACATCTTTTAATATGTTCGAGGTGACGAGATGTAACATAAAAATGCAAGAGTTCTCCATTCGTATGAAGAGATATTCTCGGAATCGATAAATTTAAAGATTGAATTTTACCTTTAAGTTCACGCGCTTTCTGGATAATTAATTCAATATGATTAATTTTACTATCACCCGTTAAGCTGTATTGAACAGATTGCCCAAGCATAGATAAAGTCACATTTAGTTTCTCATCATACTCAAACCATTGTTCACCGATTTGCATTTTATGGTCTATTAAATTTATTTTTAGGATGATTCCTAGATTCCCTAACATTTAAACCACTTCCATCAATGAAATTCTGACTATTAATTCTATTAGACTACATCATAGCTATCTATATTTTTATCTCCATCATAAAACATATGCTTGTAAAATATTATTATACTAACATTATAATACACTTTCTTCATAAATCTTAATCTTTTTCTATATTTTTTAAAAGAAGTGCCTTTTTTATGAACTATGCATTTATTTTTCGTAAATTCTGAAAAAAAACCACCCATAAGGTGGTGTTTTTTTTATAATTCAATAACACCCATTTTTAGCAATTCGATAATTGCTTGTGAGCGTCCTTTGACATTTAATTTTAAGATAACATTAGAAATATGATTTCGTACAGTTTTTTCACTTATTTTCAACTCATCTGCAATTTCACTTGTCGTTAGATTATGCACGAGTAAGTCAAAAATTTCTTGTTCACGTTTCGTTAAAATTGACTGACCTTTATTCAACCTTTCTACCCCCTATTCTTTTGAGGTAGTCATTATCCTCGACCGATACGGCTTAACGCTGTATCTAGTATATATTATGTTTGGAGGCTCTATTAGTACCTAAAAAATTAAAGAAACATGCATGAAAAAAGATTATTTTTTTAATTCAGTTCTAATAAATGATTTTACCCTAGCAATAATATCCTCTGGAAAACCTAATGTTTTATATTCCTGATCGCTAGCTTCTAACATGCGTTCTAGCGTCCCAAAATTTTGTAATAGTTGTTGTTTTCGCTTAGGTCCTACCCCTCCAATTTCATCCAAAATTGACGTTAGATTTCGTTTTTGATGGGTGTGTTGATGGAAGCCAATAACAAAACGATGAACTTCATCTTGAATGCGCGTCAACAATTGAAAGACATTTGTGCTTTTCTTTAAGGAGATAATTTCCATATCCCGTCCATCCAATATGGCGTTTGTTCGATGCTTATCATCTTTAATTAAACCAATGACAGGAATTTTCATGTTTAAAGTATCCAAAACTTCTTTGGCAATATTTACTTGCCCTTTCCCACCATCGATAATGATTAAATCAGGCGCTGGTAAATTTTCATTTAACACTCTAAAATATCGGCGATAGATGACTTCCTTCATCGCCTGATAGTCATCTCCTTCTGTAGTAGATGTAATTTTATATTTTCGATATTCTTTTTTATCCGGTTTCCCATCAGTAAAAACTACCATTCCAGAAACTAAATCAACACCTGATAGATGGGAATTATCAAATGCCTCAATCCGATGTGGGAGTGGAATATATAATAAATCCCCGAGGGCTTCAACTGCTTTAATTGTTCGCTCTTCTTGCTTTTCAATCAATTGAAGCTTTTCTTCTAGTGAAACTTGTGCATTCTTCATGGCAAGCTCTACAAGTTGTTTCTTTTCTCCTATTTTAGGCACCACAACCTTTATATCTAATAAGTTTGAAAGAAGCCCCTCATCTAATGAAGATGGAATGAATATTTCTTTGGGTTTAATATTATTCCCTTGATAAAAACGCCCAATAAAGGTCAGTACAGCTTCCTCAGTATCATCTATTCCATCAAATATGGAAACATCACGCTCAATTACTTTTCCTTGTCTAACAAAGAACACTTGAACACATATTAAATCTTCTATCTTAGCGTAACCAAAAACATCTCGGTCAACAAAATCATTTAATGTCATCTTCTGTTTTTCAACCGTTGCCTCGATATGAGTAATTAAATCCCGATATTCTTTAGCTTTTTCAAATTCTAAATTTTCTGAAGCACTTAACATCTTAGAGGATAGTTCTTTTTTTACAGCAGAGTAATCGCCTTTTAAAAACTTTGTAATTTCATCTATATATGGTTTATATACATTTAAATCCACTTCGTTTTCACATGGACCTAAACACTGATGAATATGATAATATAAACAAAATTTTCGTGCTAGTGGGTGACATTTTCTTAGTGGATATAATTTATTTAATAACCTAATTGTCTCGTTTGCTGCCCTGGAGTTTGGATAAGGTCCAAAATATTTACCGCCATCTTTTTTTATTTTACGTGTCGTGACCAACCTTGGATGTGTCTCATTTGTTAATTTTATATAAGGATAATGTTTATCATCCGTTAACATTATATTATATTTCGGATCATACTTTTTGATTAGATTAATTTCTAGTACTAGCGCTTCAAGTTCACTCGATGTAATAATATATTCAAAGTCTACAATTTCTCGTACTAGCCTAGCTGTTTTTCCATTATGTGACCCCATAAAATAAGATTTAACTCGATTTTTTAACTTTTTTGCTTTCCCAACATAAATAACTTGCCCTTTTATATCTTTCATCAAATAGCACCCGGGATTCATGGGCAATAATGCTAATTTATCTTTAATTAAGTCACTCAACTATTTCACCACTTTCTCCAATAAAAATCAAAAATCCTAGTTTATTGTTTATTACAACCTTAACTAGGATCTATTTAAATAGCTACTCTTATTATGAAACGATTACTTAAGATTATAAGATAAAAACTTACGTTCTTCATAATCATTGACTAATTTGTATATCACCTGATCATTTTTTAATATTTTTTTGATTGAATCATACAACTTAATTTTGTACTGTTTTCTACCAGAACTATCAATTTGTATTTCAGAATATAATTTAATTTGGTTATTAACATACTCAAGTTCAAACAACTCTGTCTGTCCAGATTCATTTACCACTGCAATATTCAAATGATCTTCAGTATCTGACCTAACATTTTTATAAAACGCCTCTAGTGCATATAAATTAGTTATTGTTTTCCCTTGTTGAATGACATCACCATTTGTAATTCCTGCTTCAATATCATAATCAGAGTAAGTAACTACAAAAGAACTTTTATTTTCTTTTATATAATAAAAACCGATACTGACAACTGCAAGACAGACAACGACGGCCACTAGGATTTTTCGTTTCATACTCTCACCTATTTCAATGTAAAATTTTATCTTATTTTATCACTTTTTCAAGTCACTTTACAAGCCTATCATACTGATTATCTTTCTTTTAAATGAATTGACCATCTTTTATCAATAAAACCTAGTTATTTTCCACTTTAAAAAGTATTATAGTCTAATATCAGCTATCTCAATTTTAGTTTTATTCTCACAGGGATTCTAATAAAAAAATCTCCACTGACGACAGGTAGGCTAGTTAATTTATAATGAATTGTTTCACCTCGATACTATGAGCCATTTTATCCTTTACTCTTTATTTTATATATTTATCTATATTCTGCCTTTAACAGGTAAATCAATTCTCAATCCCCCCTCATAATAATGTGTGTGGATAACTTTCCATCTAAATGGATACTTATTAATTCAATCAATTATCTTCTCTCTATACCTTACAATCATTTTTATCAAGCCCTTATTTATCAATAAAAAAAGAGCTAGACAAGCTAGCTCTTTTTTGTTGATATTAGACTACATCTTCCCTTGGCGGCGAAGATCAGCTAACATTGTATCGATTTTATTTCCATAATCAATTGACTTGTCAATTTCAAATATTAATTCAGGTACTTTACGGATTGATAAGCGTTTTGCTAATTCTGAGCGAATAAACCCTTTTGAACGAATTAGTGCTTTAGTCGCAGCTTCTGTGCGACCTTCTCCACCTAATACTGAATAATAAACTTTACAGAAAGATAAATCACTTGTAACTTCTGCACCTGTTACTGTCACAAAACCAACTTTTGTATCTTTGATTTCATTCATAATAATATCAGTTACATCACGTTCAATTTGTTTAGATATTTTTTGCATTCTTACTTGTGACATATTAATCACCCTTTTTAGATAATCTTAAAATTATGCGCGTTTAACTTCTTCCATGATGTAGGCTTCAAGAATGTCGCCTTCTTTAAGATCGTTATAACGTTCAATTGTAATACCACATTCGTATCCGTAGTTTACTTCTTTAACGTCATCTTTAAAGCGTTTTAATGAACTTAAATGTCCATCGAAGATAATAATTCCATCACGGATAATACGAATTTGCGAATGACGTCCAACTGTACCTTCTGTAACATAACATCCAGCAACTGTACCAATTTTTGATACTTTATACGTTTGACGAATTTCTAACTGACCTGTTACTTTTTCTTCGAAGATAGGATCTAACATCCCTTTCATTGCAGCTTCGATTTCTTCAATTACTTTATAGATAATTGTATATAAACGAACATCTACGCCTTCGTTATCAGCTTGTTGACGTGTTGTTGCTGTTGGACGAACATTAAATCCGATAATAATTGCACCTGAAGCTGCTGCTAAAGACACATCTGATTCTGTAATTGTTCCAACTGCTCCACGAACGATGTTAATTTTAACACCTTCAACTTCAATTTTTTGTAATGATCCACTAAGCGCCTCAACAGACCCTTGTACATCACCTTTGATGATAAGATTTAAATCTTTAACTTCACCCTCTTGGATTTGATTAAAGATATCATCTAATGAAACAGCTTTAGTCGGTTTATTTCCTAATTCACGCATGATAATTAAGCGTTCTTCAGCAATTTGACGCGCTTCTTTTTCACTTGGGAATACCATAAATGGATCTCCAGCTAATGGAACTTCATTTAATCCAGTAATTTCAACTGGTGTAGAAGGACCAGCATGTTCAGAACGTTGACCTAAGTCATCCACCATTGCACGAACGCGTCCATGAACACTTCCGACTACGATAGAATCTCCAATTCCTAATGTTCCATTTTCAACTAATAACGTTGCAACTGGTCCACGACCTTTATCTAACTTCGCTTCGATAACTGTTCCTGTTGCTAAACGTTTTGGATTTGCTTTATATTCATTCATCTCAGAAACAAGATTAATCATTTCTAACAATTCATCGATTCCTTCACCAGCAAGTGCAGAGATTTTAACGAAGATTGTATCTCCACCCCACTCTTCAGCTACTAATGAGAATTCTAATAATTCTTGCATAACACGATCCGGATTAGCACTTGGTTTATCCATTTTATTAATTGCAACAATAATTGGAACTCCAGCAGATTTTGCATGATCGATAGCTTCTTTTGTTTGAGGCATTACACCATCATCAGAAGCAACAACTAAAATACAAATATCCGTCACTTGTGCACCACGTGCACGCATTTGTGTGAAGGCAGCATGTCCTGGTGTATCTAAGAAGGTAATTGTGTTTCCGTTATGGTCAACTTGGTAAGCACCGATATGTTGTGTAATTCCACCTGCTTCTCCTGTTACAACACGTGAGTTACGAATTGCATCAAGTAAAGTTGTTTTACCGTGGTCAACGTGTCCCATGATTGTAACAACTGGTGGGCGTTTTTCTAAGTCTGCTTCTAAATCTTCTAATACGATTTTTTCGAATTCAATAACATCTGAGAATACTTTATCTTTAACTTCAAATCCAGCTTCACCAGCAATTAATTCTACCATATCACGTTCTAATGTTTGATTAACAGTTGCCATCATACCAAGCATTAATAACTGTTTAATGATTTCCCCTGTTGATTTTCCAATACGTGTTGCTAATTCGCCAACAGTTAAATCATCACTATAATAAACAATATTTAATGTTTGATCTTGAATAACAGGAAGATTGGCAATACGTTCTTCACCATCAGCTTTGTTTTTCTTTTTAGAATTTGAAGCTTTTTTCTTTTGTTTAATAACAGGACGTTTAACTTCTAAATAATCTTCATATTTAAAAAGATCTTCCGTATCAATGATGGCATCTTTTTCACCGTTATTTTGTGTTCCCTCTAAAGTTGTACCTGAAGCCTCTAAAGCTTCCTCTGTGAATTTTTTGTCTAACATCTTAATAACATCGTCTCCTAACACTGACATATGATTTTTAACAGACATATTATTCGATTCTAAAAAAGAAATAATATCTTTGCTTGATATGTCTAGATTCTTTGCATATTCGTGGATTCTCATTAGATCACCTCTCTATTATGCGTTTATTTTATTCTTCAAAGCTTTTGCAAAGTTTGGATTGGTAATCCCAACAACTTTACGAAAATCTTTGCCGAGGGCATGACCTAATTCTTCACTTTTTGCAATTTGAATACAGTTAATATTATAAAACTTACACTTATCTGTTACACGCTTATAAGTATTTTCACCTATATCTTCTGCAATAATAACAAGATAAACTTTTCTACTTTGAATTGCTGAAACTACAAGTTGTTCTCCTGTAATAACAGCACTTGCGCTTGAAGCAATCCCTAGAAAATTTAACCAATTACGATTCATTTTATCACCTATTTACCTTGCTTTGTCGCAAGTTCAATTAACTCTTCATAAATTGTCGCAGGAATATCTACTTCTAGATGTCTACTTAACATATTTTTCTTTTGGGCAAGTGCGACAACTTCAGGAGTTAAGTGTAAATAAACACCGCGACCATTTTTTTTACCCGTTAAATCAATTGCAACATCACCTTCTGTGGCACGTACAATCCGAATTAACTCATTTTTGGGTTTTTGTTCGCCAGTAACAACACATTTTCGCATAGGAATTTTTTTTTGTCTCATTAGTCTACCCTCCTTGCGTCACACCTATTATAATAAAACACCTAAATTTTTAGCTTCTGATTCAGGTTTAATATCAATTTTCCATCCCGTTAATTGAGCTGCAAGTCTTGCATTTTGTCCTCTTTTACCAATAGCTAAAGATAATTGTGTATCCGGAACTAAAACAAGTGTTGCTTTTTTAGCTTCATCTACGACTACTTTAGTTACTTGAGCTGGACTTAATGCATTAGCTACTAGTAATTCTGGTTCTTTAGAGTATTGAATAATATCAATTTTTTCTCCATTTAATTCATCTACAATGTTTTGAACACGTTGTCCTGATGGTCCAACGCATGCCCCAACTGGGTCAACATTTGCATCGTCAGATGATACACAGATTTTTGTACGATCCCCTGCATCACGAGCAACAGCGATAATTTCAACTGTTCCATCATAAATTTCAGGTACTTCTAATTCAAATAAACGTTTAATTAAATTAGGGTCTTTACGTGAAACATAAACGATTGGACCTTTTGTTTTAGCTTCAATTTTACTAATATAGACCTTAATACGTGAATTAGGTTTTAGCTCTTCAGGATTCATAATTTCACGAATCGGTAATAAGGCTTCAATTTTACCTAAATCGATAAAGACGTGCTTCCCATCATCCTTAACCACTGTTCCAGTCACAATCTCACCTTCACGGTCTTTAAATTCTTGGAATAAATTATCACGTTCTGCTTGGCGAATACGTTGTTTAATAACTTGTTTAGCCGTTTGTGTTGCAATACGTCCAAAATCTTTTGGTGTAATTTCAAAGTTAATGATATCCCCAACTTGATAATGTGGGTTGATTAAGTGTGCTTCTTCTAAACTCATTTGCTCATGGAATCTTGTTACTTCTTCATCAACAACAACTTTTTGTGTATAAAGTTTAACCGTTCCTAAATCTTCATTAATTTCAACTTTTACGTTTGTTGCTTGATTAAAGTTTTTCTTGTAAGCACTAATTAATGCATGCTCAAATGCTTCAATAATATAGGCTTTTGGAATCCCTTTTTCTTTCTCAAGTAAGTCTAGAGCAATAAAAAACTCTTTTGTTTTCATCCTTACATACCCTCCTAAAACTTGATTGCAAGTCTAATTTTTGCAATTTTATCATATGGAATTTCAATTAGCTTTTTGCGTGTTTTAATCATAATTTCAACTGAAACAACATCATCTGCAAATTGAGTTAAATAACCTTCAAATTCTTTTTTCTCATCAATGGCTTGATACGTTCTAACATTTACATAAGCACCGACTGAAGCTAATACCGATTCTTTCGTTTTAAGTGGACGCTCAGCACCAGGAGATGAAACTTCTAAGATATATTCATCAGCAATGAAATCTAATTCATCTAACTTTTCACTTAAGCTTTCGGCAACGTCTGCACACTGATCAATTTCAATTCCTTCTGGTGTATCAACATAAACACGTAAGAACATATTTTGTCCTTCTTTTACATATTCAACATCAACTAAATCAACTTGATTTTGCTCACAGATTGGTGTGACTATTTCTTCTGTTTTTTCAACTATATTTGACATAAGGATTTCACCTCTTTCAAAACATTGTGACCATAATACAAAAGAGTGGGAAGAACCCACTCTCGCACGTCATACTATGTAAATATATTCTAACATAATTCATTTAGGTAGTAAAGCATATCCTAAATAAATCTGTTGATTCGTCATAAGCGTGCAGGCCTTCTTTATCTATTATAGACGAAAATGGTGCATTATAATACTTCCAGCAATCGAAACATTTAAAGACTCTACATTTTCACTCATCTCAACAAAAATATTTTTATCAGTTAAATCCAAAAGCGCCTCTGAAACACCACTTCCTTCATTTCCCAGAATAAATGCCATCTTACCTTGTACAGCCATCTCATTTAATGGTTGACCGTTTTTAAGGGCTGTTCCATACACCTTCACTTTTTCTCGCTTTAATAGTGGAATTTCATTTTCTAAATTCCTAATCACAATCGGTAGTTTAAAAATAGCACCTTGGGTTGAACGAATCACTTTTTCATTATACAAGTCCACACATCCCTCATTTAACAGGATGCCATCAAACTTAAAGGCTACAGCGCTTCTAATTAAAGTTCCTAAATTCCCTGGGTCTTGTACGCGGTCAACTAAGAGCAAGCGATTCAATTTTTTTAGTTCTTGATTTTGGAGGGTACACACTGCCATGATGGGTTGAGGTGTTTCTGTGCTTGCAATTTGCTTAAAGATATTTTCTTTTACTACATAGGTTGGATACTTTTCATCTAATTGAGAAATAAATGAACTTGATGCTCCCTCTTGAATGAGAATTTCTTTAATTCTATTAGAAGAAATCGCTTCTTGAACTAAATGTTCCCCTTCTACGATAAACTCTTCAAATTGATAACGATATTTTTTTTGTTTTAATTTTACCCATTTTTTCACTTTTTGATTTTGATTTGATTCAATTAACATGTCATCACCTTTATTTTCTTACTGAAAGTTTAACTAGTTTCTATTTTAGAAAAAATGATAAAAAATGTTCATTTGTATTTATCAATTGAAGGATTAAAACTTGCAATTCATTTAAAATGAAGTTTATCCGTTCAAGCGACTCAGACTTAGTGTCCTGTCAACTATATAAGACGCAGTTAGTTTTGTGAATTTTCAAAACTATTACTGGGCTACAGAATGCCTTGATATTAGAGCGTTCAAGCTTCATAGGATGCAACATAATATCTAGTTTATTTATCCATTCGTGTATAGTCTCACAAAATTCAATATTTTTCATGTCAGATCCAAGTTTTATCAAACGGCACCGCTTGGACTTGAATTGTTGAACGTTTGCGCTCCTCATACTCAATATCTTTGCCCAAAAAGTCATACAAATTATTTTTTAACATCAAAAAAGATTAGTTCACTCTCTATTATAGCAAATTCATACATTCTTAAAAATATTTTTTATACTTATTGTTAAATGAACCTTCCCTTCACGACCTGTAATGATACGTCCTATCAGTCCACTTCATTCTACCATTAGATTAACACTAATCTAGTTAATTCCCTACTCATTGCATTTTGTATCCTCTTTACTAAATAACTCCCGGCATCTCCTCCCTATCAAATTCAGAACTTATATCCCACCATCCGATGCTAAATTTTAAAAAACTTGTATTTATCTCGTCTTATATCATGTCCCATCAACAAATTATGATAGACTTTGAAATTAAAAGTAGCGAATTTAAACTAAACCTTCTCATACTTAACAAAAAAATGAACAGTAATTTATCTCATGAGGATCAGCAAATTAAACGATTCAAGAAAGTCAGCTTCTTTGAATTAGAATGCCTTTCAACCTCACCTTTAACTAACTACTAATATGCGTTTCCTAATGAACTCTAAGTTCAAAAGAACTTATCATTTTAATTAATAACGTTTTATTTTATTAAATTAAATTTTTTATTTTTTTCTGTATTAATTTGTCGAAAGAGCACATATTAAATTTGTCAGGAGGTGACATCATGGCAAGTCGAAATAAACTGATTGTTCCAGGTTCACAAGAAGCTGTTAATCAAATGAAAGTTGAGATAGCTAAAGAGTTAGGCGTTAATTTTGGTGCACGTGCTACTGCTCAAGAAAATGGGGCTGTAGGCGGAGAAATTACTAAACGCTTAATCGCTGCTGCAAAACAACAAATGAATCAGTCAAATGAAATTTAAATTTCCATCGATTACCCTTTCTGTCTTACATGATTATACATGTAAACTGCCTAAGGTACTTTTCGCATCAAGACACTATGCATGAAATTTTATCAGGAGGTTTTAGTTATGTCACGTCGAAACAAATTAATTGTTCCAGGTGCACAAGAAGCTCTTAATCAAATGAAATATGAAATTGCAAAAGAATTTGGTGTTACATTAGGCGCTGATACTTCTTCACGCTTAAATGGATCTGTAGGTGGAGAAATCACAAAACGCTTAGTCGCTTATGCACAACAAGATTTGGGATCTAGTTATATGAGTAAAAAATAATCAACGCTTGATTATTTAATTAACTAAAATTACCAGATCATTGCTTGTATCACTTTGTCGATTATGGTTATTCTATTAGTGCAAGGAGGTGAACAAACATGAACGATAACAAATCAAACAACAAATTAGTTGTACCAGGAGCTAAATCAGCAATCGATAACATGAAAGCTGAGATCGCTTCTGAATATGGTGTAACTTTAGGAGCTGACGCAACTGCACGTGCAAATGGATCAGTTGGCGGAGAAATTACTAAACGCTTAGTAGCTCAAGCTCAACAAAGCATGGGAAATAAATCTCAAATGTAATGATTAAAAAATAATAATGTTTTGGAATCAGGCATTAGAATTCAGGTCACATCGTAGCCAACTGTTTTTAACAACTGACTGTGAGGTATAACCATGAATACCAATCCGCCAATGTATAAACGGAGTTCACGTATCACTAAACTATGAACGTGAGGGATCATTTGATGACTACTAATCCACCAACTAAAGGATAACGCAATTTAATACAGATGTCTTAAATTTACGTGAGGTATAACAATGACTTCCAGTCCGCCAATTATAAAGGATTTATAAGAATTATTTTATTGTTACATTCCGTAAGATAAAGGAGTTCCTATAAATGAAACCGCCACATTACTTATTATTTTATTAATTACAGACATACAAAGAGGCTAACACAAATGATAAAAATCATTTGTGTTAGCCTCTTCTTTATTTTTAATTGATAGTTTTAAAAAAACATCATTATTTTGTTTGTATCATTTTCCCATCGCTAATTTGATAAATAATATCACTATGTTGCGATACACGATCAGAGTGAGTCACAACAATAATACATTTATTAAATTGATGCGCTAAAAGTTGGAATAATTCACAGATTTCACGTTCAGTTTGTGAATCTAGATTCCCTGTTGGCTCATCTGCAAAAATCAAATCGGCTCCTGTTACTAAAGCACGAGCGATAGCGACACGTTGTTGTTCTCCCCCAGAAAGTTGTTTAATAAACTTATTTGATTTCATTTCAGATATTCCAAGTTTTTCAAGGAATCCTAACGCGATTTCACGTTTATTTTTAGGTGTTTCATTATCTGTAATTTTCATGGCCATCTCAACATTTTCAACTGCTGTTAAGTATGGAATTAAATTAAATGACTGAAAGACGATAGCCATATGGTTACGTCGATATTTAACTAACCCAATTTCTTCTATTGGTTTTCCATCCACGATAACTTGACCATCTTGAATATCATCAAGTCCCGCTGCAATCGATAATAATGTTGATTTACCTGAACCCGAAGGTCCTAAAATCGAATAAAAATTTCCACGCTCAAATGTACAATTAACATTCTCAAGTACGACACGACGAATATCTCCATCCACGTAAGCATGAGAAAGGTCTTTAAGTTCTAACATTGTCATTTCATCACACCTACCTTATCGTATTGTTAATATTGTTTTTGGATTATATCGCATAATAAAGATGATTGGAATAAACGTACTAAGCCCGACTACTAACATACCGTAGACCATTAGTTCTAGGTAAACTAACGGGTCTAATTGGATATTGAAGTTTGAAACGAAGTCAGAATACTGTAATGTATCATCTTGTGATCCATACATTTGATCAGGTATATAAATGCCAGAATTAGTTGATTCACTCATGGCACCTTCCATTTGTGTTTTTAACATTTCTTGTCCATAGTATTTTGCAATAAAGTTACCTGATACGATTGATAAACTAAACGCTACCAAAGCAATAATCAGTAATTCTGACATTAACTGTCCGATTACTTTCACTTTGCTTTCTCCTAATGACAATAGGACCCCAATTTCGTATTCACGACTTTTTAATGTGAGTGAAGTAATTAAACTTAAAATTAAAATTCCCGCTCCAAATACGATATAAATAATCAAATTAGATGTTTCTGTCATACTATCAATCGATTTTGCAATTGAATCATACGTTGAATTTCCAACCTTTAAGGTATGGTATTCTGACGGTAATAGACGTTTGCTATCTTCAATAAAATCTCGTACTGTTAATGGATCATTTAATAAGTATCCAATTGTACTCGTTCCATTTTGACTGTAATCTTCTAAATATTGATCCGCCTCTTCTTGCGTGTAATATCCTTGTTCAACACCATCTTTTAAGCTTATTTTATAAACTTCAAAATTTTGATTTTGAACCACATTGTATGGCATATAGATTTGTGATGCAACACGTTCATTCATCCAAGGGTCATTTTCTGTTTGTGTTCCTAAATTACGGTATATCCCTATAATTTCATAGTCATGTTCTGTATCTTCACTAGTAGTTTGCGTTGACGGGTCCCAAATGACATTGAAATCGATTCCCACTTTATCTCCGATTGACAAATTGTTAGCTTTTGCTAAGCGTTCTTCAATCATAATGACATTACTTTCGCTCGTGATATCATCTTCTGAAATCCCACGTCCATCTGCTATTTCTAGTGTTCCACTCGCTATTTTAAATTCACTTGAACTTGTTCCGATGATTTCAAATTGATCGGGTTGAACAAACTCTTCTGTTGCTTCATTCCCATCGCGGCTCATCATAATGCCACCACTTGAACCTTCATTCATTGAATTATTTGGATCTTTATATGCTTTAATGCCAGGTGCCATGACGTACCCACTTGTACTTAAATCATATGTTTTCACTGCATCAGATGCAGCAATTTCTTTTGCATCCTCAATTGAAATAGGTGGCATTGGATCAGTTTCCCAATCAATAAATCCTAAATCCATGGCACGATAATAACGATCCCAATCTTGTGTGTAATACACAATCGGGGTAATTTTACTCATTGTTGCATTTGTTGCACTTTCAGTTCCTTTCAAAATAAATATTCCCGTGACAATTAAGTTCGAAATAACAAACATAACTAAGAAAATCATTAATGATTTCATCGGTTTACGGATATTTTGTTTCCAAGCACGATTTAAAAAATCCACTTTAACTCTCCCCTTCCTATAATAAAAACGAGTCATATTTTCTTCTTTTTACAAAGACAATAACTCACTAAACTCATTTCCTATTATATCACAGACGTCCTCCAATATTATCTACATATTTCAATATTAAGGAAATATTAAGAATTATTTCTACAAACTCTACTAGTCGGATTTATACCCGACTCTTACTTTCTTCCACTAAAAAACGAACCCCTTTCCTAACTCATAGTATTGGGGTTCATCTCTGAATCATCGCACCGTCTATCATTCGATTGTTTAAAAATCAAAGTTGCACTACCTCATTAAAAATGGTTAGTTTTAACGTCTAAATTCTACTTACTTAGACAGTTTGAACTATTTCTCCATCGCTTATCTCATAGATCACATCACTATGCCTAGATACCCCGTCTGAATGCGTCACCACGATGATGCACTTATTAAATTGGTGGGCTAATTGTTGGAACAATTCACATATTTCACGTTCAGTTTGAGAATCAAGATTTCCAGTAGGCTCATCCGCGAAAATCAAATCTGCTCCCGTTACAAGTGCGCGAGCGATAGCGACACGCTGTTGCTCTCCCCCAGACAATTGTTTAATAAATTTATTGGCTTTCATTTGAGAAATCCCTAACTTTTCTAAAAATCCCATTGCTACTTCTCGCTTGTTTTTAGGTGTTTCATTATCTGTAATTTTCATTGCCATCTCAACATTTTCAACAGCTGTTAAATAAGGAATCAAGTTAAATGATTGGAAAACGATTGCCATATGGTTGCGTCGATATTTAACAATGCCTATTTCATTTATTGATTTTCCATCAATGAGGACTTCTCCCTGTTGGATGTCATCTAGCCCTGCTGCTATGGATAACAAGGTTGATTTCCCCGAACCAGAGGGGCCTAAAATAGAGTAAAACTTTCCGCGTTCGAACGTACAATTTACATCTTCTAACACGACACGACGTATATCACCATCTGTATACGCATGCGAAATTTTTTTCAATTCTAATAATGCCATTTCTTTCACCGTCCCTTATCGTATCGTTAAAATTGTTTTCGGATTGTATCTTGTGATGAAGATAATTGGGATAAATGTACTAATGCCAACAACGAGCAGACCGTAGATCATTAATTCCACATATACCATTGGCTCCAATTCAATATTAAAATTAGTTACAAAGTCAGTGTATTGCAATGGGTTCTCCTCGGAACCATATCCTTGTTCAGGGATGTAAATAGAAGAGTTATTTGAATCACTCATTGTCCCTTCCAATTGTGCTTTTAACATTTCTTCTCCATAATATTTCGCGATATAATTTCCACTCACAATGGACAAACTAAACGCTAAAATCGCAATAATTAGCAATTCTGACATTAATTGTCCAATCACTTTAACTTTACTCTCACCTAGTGATAATAACACACCAATTTCATACTCTCGACTTTTTAAGGTTAACGAAGTAATCAAACTTAGAATCAATATACCTGCTCCGAATACAATATAGATGATTAAATTTGATGTTTGCGTCATACTATCCACTGACTTAGCAATCGAATCATAAGTTGAATTCCCAACTTTTAGTGCATGATATTCTGATGACAACAGTCGTTCATTATCATTAATAAACTCACGAACTTGCAAAGGATCATTTAGCAAATAACCAATCGTTTGAGCTCCCATATTTTTATAATCCTCTAAATATTGATCAGCTTCTTCTTGGGTGTACCACCCTTCCTCTATACCTTGTTTTAAGCTAGTTTCATAACTTTCGTAGCCTAATTTATGTGTCACATTATACGGCATATATATTTGGGAGGCCATTCGTTCATTCAACCACGGATCGTTAGCACTTTCGGCACTGAGGTTTCGGTAAATACCAATCACTTCAAACTCTTTTTCCGTTGTACTGGATTGTGAAGCCTGTGCTTGATCCCACACAACATTTGCATCTAGGCTAATCGTATCTCCCACCGCTAACTCATTTACTTTTGCTAATCGTTCTTCGATGACAACCACTTGCTTTTCAGTGGTAATATCATCCGTTGTGACACCTCTTCCCTCAATTAATTCAATCGTTCCACTCGCTACTTTAAATTCGATTGAACTTGTTCCTATAATATTAAACGTAACAGGTTCAAAATACGTTTCATTTGAAGTTCCCTCACTACCCAAATTCACATTATTATTAAACTCATTATTTGGATCTTTGTAAGCCTTTAGCGTGCGACTCATCATATATCCACTTGTACTAATATCAAAAGTCTTCACATTTTCAGATTCTGAAATTTTTAGCGCATCTTCAATTGAAATAGCTGGCATTGGATCTGTCTCATAGTTAATAAACCCTAGCTCTTGAGCACGTGTATAGCGTTGCCAATCTTGTGTATAATAAACAACCGGTGTTATTTTACTTAATGTTGCATTTGTTGCACTTTCTGTTCCTTTCAATATAAAAATACCTGTGACCATTAAATTTGAAATGACGAACATGACTAAGAAAATCATTAGTGTTTTCATTGGTTTTCGAATATTTTGTTTCCACGCTCGATTTAAAAAATCCATGAATACTCTCCCCTTTATTTGCACAAAAAGTAGGTGTTTTGTTTTTGGAACAAAAACCACCCCTAGGTCTTGTTACATTATATCCACTCCAGATGCAATTCATGTCTATTTAATGCGTGATTTATCCTATTTCTAGCATTTCTACATTTACTCTCTTTTTGGCTACCTAGGTCACCCATTGGTAACCGCCACCCAAATAGTTCGTCTAATGAGAAAAAGCTCCCTATCAAATGATAGGGAGCTTTTGGGTGTTAAATTATTTTGTTTCTCCGTGGTAAGCATTTAGGTAAAGTTGTTTGATGTCAGCGATTAATGGGTAGCGAGGGTTAGCTCCTGTACATTGATCATCGAACGCTTCAACTGCTAATGCATCGATAGCTGCAACAAATTCTTCTTCATTTACACCACATTCTTTAATGCTCATTGGAATATTAATTTCCATTTTTAATGCATCTATTTTATTTAATAATAATTGTACTTTTTCTTCGTTTGTTTTTCCACCTAAACCTAAGTAGTCAGCAGCTTGTGCATAACGAGCGATTGCTTGAGGTGTTTCGTATTGAGCAAATGTTCCCATTTTGAATGGTGCATCTGTTGCATTGTATTTAATGATTTCATTCATTAATAATGCATTTGCAGTTCCGTGAGGAATATGGAAACGAGAACCTAATTTATGAGCCATTGAGTGACATAATCCTAACATTGCATTAGAGAATGCCATACCAGCCATACATGAAGCATTAGCCATCTTTTCTTTTGCTACTTTCGCTTCAGCTCCACCATTATATGATTCTGGTAAGTAATCAAATACTAATTTAGTTGCTTCTAATGATAATGGAATTGTATACTCACTTGCTACAGTAGATACTAATGATTCTAATGCATGAGTTAATACGTCAATCCCTGATGCCGCACATAATGATTTTGGCATTGATAACATTAAGACTGGGTCTACGATTGCCATATTTGGTGTTAATTCATAGTCAGCTAATGGGTATTTGATTCCAGTTTCATCATCAGTGATAACGGCAAATGGTGTTACCTCAGAACCTGTACCTGCAGACGTTGCAATACATACTAAGCTAGCTTTTTTCCCCATTGTTGGGAAACGGTAGATACGTTTACGAACGTCCATGAAGCGCATTGCTAAGTCTTGGAAGTTAGTTTCTGGGTGTTCATATAATACCCACATGATTTTAGCAGCATCCATTGCTGATCCTCCACCTAAAGCGATGATTGTATCAGGTTGGAAGTT